>NZ_JBFULS010000081.1:0-17998 GCF_054049775.1 Methylobacterium sp. P5_C11
TTCAGCCGGATCTCCCCCTCCGTCGGCGCCATGTAGCCGCCCACCGCCTTCAGCAGCGTCGACTTCCCGCAGCCCGACGGCCCGAGCAGCACGAACCGGTCCCCGGGCCAGACCCGGAAGCTCACCCGGTAGGTGGCCGTGACGAGGTGGTCGGGCGTCTTGTAGCGGAGCGTGACGCCGTCCACCTCCAGAAGAGGCTGACCCGTGTCCATCCATCCTCCCTCGCGCCGCGGCTTCGGCCGCGTGTCGACGCGACCGCACCGCGCACTGGCCCGTGTCTCAGCCGTCCTGCGCTCTTCCCGGCGCTTCTCCAGCCCCGCGCGACCGAACTCCCGTCCGCACAAGGCATCGCGATGGCTCGCCGAGATAATGCATCATATATAAGACATCTGGCAACAGCAGCGTGTCCCGTGATCGGTCGATCCGCACCTGTCCGGGCGCAGGCCCCGCCCGCAGACGGGCTCCGAGCGCATGAGGATCGCGTTCGCCGATGGAAGCCGCCGTCGCGAGCCTGGCTTCAGGTACGCCCCTCCGTTCGTGCGACGCCTATTCTCAAGCCGGCGTGTTCGGACGCAGGATCAGCTTCGGCGCGGCGACGCGGCTCGCATCCATGTCGGCGAAGGCAGCCGCGCCCGCGACGAGGGGGCGCTCCTCGACCCAATCGAGGGGACCCAGCCGGCCATCGGCGAGCGCACGAATCACGTCGCGGAACTCCTGCATCGTGTAGCAGTAGCTGCCCGACACGACGATCTCCTGAAGCGTGATCTTGCGCACGTCCAAGCCCCGCTCGCCGGGCAGAAGCCCGATATGCACGATGACCGCCCCCGGCCGGGCGAGCTGGCTCGCCTTGGCCCGCGTCGCGTCGCTGCCGACGGCATCGAGGATCAGGTCGGCGCTGTCGGGACCCGGACCCGCGGCATCGTCGGGCGCTCGGCAGCGGGCCGTCGGGAGGCCGCGCGCGGCTTCGGTGCGCCGCTCGGGATTCGGCTCGATGATGACGACCTCGCCCGCACCCTGCATGGCCAGGACCAGACCCGACCCGAAACCGATCGCGCCGCCGCCCAGCACGACGCACCGCGCCCCCGCCAGAGGGCGGCCGAGAAGCCGCGCCCCCTGGTTGACGGCGTGGTAGGCGACGGCGAGCGGCTCGGCGAGGGCGGCGTGCGTGGTCGACAGCGCGTCCGGGATCGGCACGAGGCTCTTCTCGGGGACGCAGACGTAGTCCGCGAAGGCCCCTGGGCGCGGGGGCATCGAGAGGATCTGCCGGCTCGGGCACAGGTGCGTGCGCCCGGATTCGCAGGCCGGGCAGTGTCCGCAGGTGACCAGCGGATTCACCGCCACGCGCGCGCCGGCCCGCGGCCCCTCCGCGACCCGTCCGGCGGCCTCGTGGCCGAGGATCAGCGGGGCGGGGCGGCGGGCATCGTGACCGTGATAGGCGTGCATGTCGGAACCGCAGATGCCGACCGCCTCGACCCGCACCAGCACCTCGCCGGCCCCCGGCACGGGAACCGGCACGTCGTCGACGATGAGCGCGTTCGGCCCGGTGTAGATCAGCGCTTTCATCGCGGGGCCTCGGACAGGCGGGCGTTCATTTGGCGGTGAATCCCCCGTCGACCGGCAGGGTCTGCCCGGTGACGTAGGCGGAGGCCTCGGAGGCGAGGAAGACCGCCGCGCCGTAGAGGTCGGTGAGTTCGCCGTTGCGGCCGCAGGCCGTCTGGGCGGCGTTGCGGGCCGCGCGCTCGGCATCGGCGAACACCGCCTGCGTCAGCGGCGTCGGGAAGAAGCCGGGCGCGATCGCGTTGCAGGTCACGCCGCGCGCCGACCACGCTTCCGCGATGGCGCGGGTGAGCTGCACCACCGCCCCCTTGGCGGCCCCGTAGGGCGCGGAGTCCGGAAAGGCCCGGTAGGATTGCAGGGAGGCGACGTTGATGATCCGCCCGTATCCGCGCGCCGCCATCCCGGGCGCGAGGGCCTGGGTCAGCAGGAAGGGCGCGCGCACGTGCAGAGCCATGTGCCGGTCGAAGGCCTCCGCCGTCACGGCCGCGAAGGGTTGGCGCAGGTTCATTCCCGCGGCGTTCACGAGGATGTCGACCGGCCGGCCGCCGAGCCGAGCGACGAGGTCGGCGACCGCGGCGGGCTCCGCGAGATCGGCGGGCAGGACCTCGCTGGCGATCGCCTCCCCCCGCAGGTCCTCGGCCGCCGCCGCGAGGTCGGCCTCGCGGCGGGCGGTCAGGATCAGCCCGGCCCCGGCGAGGCCCAGCGCCCGGGCCAGCGCCAGCCCGAGCCCGGAATTGCCCCCCGTCACCAGGGCCGTCCGCCCGGTCAGGTCGAACAGCCGTGTCAGGCGGAAGGTCATGCGGTCACCGCCTCGCCGAGATCGAGGCCGTGGCCGGGGAAATACTTCGCGAGCCGGTGGTCGGCCGTGCGGGCATGGGCCTCCATGCCCTCCAGGCGCGAGATCCGGGCCGTGGCCTGGGCGATGGTCTTGCAGGCCTCCCGGTCCATGCGCTGCCACGTCAGCGGCCGCAGGAACTTGTGCACGGACAGCCCGGCGGAATACCGGGCGGCGTACTTGGTCGGGAGGATGTGGTTCGGGCCGGAGGTCTTGTCGCCGAAGGCGACCGTGGTCTCCTCGCCGAGGAACAGCGAACCGTAATTGCTGAGCTGCGCGAGCCACCAGTCGAGGTCGGCGGCGTGGACCTCCAGGTGCTCGCTCGCGTAGCGGTCGGAGACGGCGACGATCTCCTCGCGGCTCCCGCACACCACCACCTCGCCGTAGTCGCGCCACGCGGCGGCGGCGGCGTCCCGCGCCGTGGGCGGCAAGGCGTCGATCAGCGCCGGCATCCGCGCGATCACGTCGTCCGCGAGGGCACGCGAGGTGGTGAACAGCCAAGCCGGGCTCTCGTGCCCGTGCTCGGCCTGGCCGACGAGGTCCGAGGCCACGAGCGCCGGGTCGGCGGTCTCGTCGGCGATGATTCCCACCTCGGAGGGACCCGCGAAGACGTCGATGCCGACGCGGCCGAACAGCATCCGCTTGGCCTCGGCCACGTACTTGTTGCCCGGCCCGACGATGATGTCGGCGGGCTTTCCGGTGAACAGCCCGAAGGCCATCGCGGCGATCGCCTGGACGCCGCCCAGCGTCATGATCACGTCGGCGCCGGCCACCTGCATCGCGTAGAGCACGTAGGGGTGGATGCCCTCGCCGCGGAAGGGCGTCGAGCAGGCCACGACCGTCGGGACGCCCGCCGCCTTGGCGGTGGCCACCGACATGTAGGCCGAGGCGATGTGGGCGTAGCGCCCGGTGGGCACGTAGCACCCCGCGACGTTGCAGGGGACGAGCTTCTGGCCGGTGACGAGGCCCGGCACCAGCTCCACCGAGAAGTCCTGGACGCTGTCGCGCTGGGCCTCGGCGAAGCGCCGCACCTGTCCCGCCGCGAAGGCGATGTCCGCCTTGACGCGCTCGGGGATGTCCTTCGTGCGCCGGGCGATCTCCTCGGGGGTCACGACGATCTCGCCGGTCCAGCGGTCGAGGGAACGGGCATAGTCCCGGACCGCCTCCTCGCCCCTCGCCTCGATGGCGGCGAGCATCTCCGTCACGACCTGCCGCGCCGCGTCGGTCTCGGTCTCGGGCGTCTTGGTCGCCCGCTTCGCGTAGTCGATCGTCATGATCCCTGCCTCTTTGCGGATGTCTCGAACGAATTCAGACGGCGCCCTTCGGGAGGGCGGAGCCGGGTCCGCCACGGCGCGGGCCGGCCCCTCTGGCGGCCGCGCTGCGCGCCCGGCGACCGCTCGCGCTCAGTGCGGGGCTGCGGCCGCGTCGAACTCCGTGGCGAAGGCCCGGAGCTTCGGATCGGCTGCCACGCGCTTCATGAAGGCGTCGTCGATGTATCCCTTGGCATCGGGGACCTGCGGGATGGTGCCGACCTCGGCCATGAACGTGCCGATCCGCGAGAACCAGCCGTCGACCTGCGAGGGGCCGGCCCCGCGCGCCATCGCCTCGAGCTGCGCGTCGAGGGCGTAGGTCGGGCGCAGCGCGAATTCCTGGTCGATGGCGTGGTCGGACGCCTCGACGCCGCCCTCGGCGTAGAAGCGCTTGGCCATGTCGTGCGCCTCCCTGGGATTCGCCTTGGCCCAGCCCCAGGCCCGGAGATAGACCGCGAGGAACTTGGCGACCGCGTCCGGATGCGCCTTGGCGAAGTCGGCGCGGGTGATCAGGGCGCCGGGCACCATGGCGTCGGCGTCGGCCCCGCTGCACAGAACCTGCGCGCCGGCCTTCTCCTCCAGCGTGTAGGTGTTGGGAGCCCAGACGCCGACCACCTCGCCGGCATCTGCGATCATCGCCGAGATGATCTGCGCCTGTCCGAGGTTGACGAAGCGCATCTCGCGCGGGCCGAGGCCCCACTTCCGGAGGCAGGCGCGGGCGGCGTAATCGGCGGTGGAGTTGGTGGTGACGAGGAGCTTCTGTCCGGCGAGCTGCTTGGGATCCTTGAGGATCGCATCGTGCCGTGCGGCGCGCACCATCAGCGCGTTGGTCTTCGATTCGTCGTTGGTGAGGCCGATCGTCAGCAGGCCGAAGCGCGCCGCGCCGAGGATCGCCGGCACGGAACCGGCCCCGCCGACATCCCAGGATCCCGCCTGCGCGGCGGCGACCTGGGGCGCGCCGGCCGGGAAGACGGCGAAGGTCGGCTCGAGGCCGACCTCCTTCCACCAACCCTTCTGCGTGGCGATGTAGAAGGGCAGCGCCCAGTAGAGCGACGGCTGATAGGACACGCCGATCCGCTCGGGCTCCGCAGCCTTCACCCGCAGGGGCGGCGCGACCACCGGCGCCAGCGCCAGGGCGCCGGCCAGGAGCCATGCCCGCCGCAGGAGCCATGCCCGCCGCCGGCCGCGCCGGCACCCGTTCCCTCGAATCTCGGCCATGTCGCCTCTCCCTCGGATCGCGGACCGTCCGGTCATCGGCCGGCCGCCTTCTCGTCACGCAGCGATTTCCAGATGTGCGTCCGCAGATGGACGAACGATTCGAGGTCCATCACGTCCTCGATGCGGGCGTGATCCTCCCAGCGTTCCGCTTCGCGGACCGCCTTGACGTCGATCATCTCCTTGATCCGCCCCGGGCGCTTGGTCATGACCGCGACCCGGTCGGCGAGGTAGACGGCCTCCTCGACGCCGTGGGTGATGAACAGGACGGTGCGCGGGTTCTTGCGCGCGAGGCGGACGAGTTCCTCCTGCATCACCACGCGGGTCTGCGCGTCGAGGGCGCCGAAGGGCTCGTCCATGAGGAGCACCTCGGGCTCGAGGACGTAGGCGCGGGCGATGGCGACGCGCTGCTGCATGCCGCCGGAGAGCTGGTGCGGGTAGGCGTCGGCGTGGCTCGAGAGGCCGATCATGTCGATCGCCGCGGCGACGCGCTCCTGGCGCTCGGCGGCGGGCATGCCCTTGTTGCGAAGCCCGAACCCGATGTTCTGCGCCACGGTCTTCCACGGGAACAGCGCGAATTGCTGGAACACCACGGCGCGGTCGGGACCCGGCTCGGTGACCGGCTGTCCGCCGACGGTGATCCGGCCGCCGGTCGGGGCTTCGAATCCGGCCGCGAGGCGCAGGCAGGTCGTCTTGCCGCAACCCGAGGCGCCGACGATGGCCACGAACTCGCGGTCGGCCACCGTGAGGTCGACGCCGTCGAGCGCCTTGACGTTGCTCCCGAAGCTCTTCTCGACCCGCTCGAACCGGATTGCGCTCATCGGATCCCCTCAAGCCTGTCCGTGATGCCGGCGGAGGCGGGTCTCGAGCGTGCGCAACGCGACGTCGATGACCACGCCGACGAGGCCGATCGCGACCATTCCGACCATCACGGTCGCGGTCGAGACGGCCCCCTGGGCCTGCACCATCATGTAGCCGACCCCCGTCGAGGCCACGATCAGCTCGGCGCCGACCAGGGATTGCCACCCCAGGCCCGCGCTGATGCGCAGGCCGGCGACGATCGAGGGCAGGGCGGCCGGCAGGAGCACCTCGGCGATCATCCGGTAGCCCGGCGTTCCGAGCATCTCGGCGGCTTCCAGCAGGCGCGCGTCGATGTAGCGGGCGCCGCGATAGGCGTTGATCAGGCAGGGCGGAAAGGCGCCCGCGAAGATGATCAGGATCGGGCCGCCGATCCCGGTGCCGAACCAGAGGGCGGCGAAGGGCACCCAGGCGATCGGCGCGATGAAGCGCAGCCCGTCGAAGATCGGCGTGACGATGTCGTCGAGGAGGCGCGACCAGCCCATCGTCAGACCGAGCGGCACGCCGACCGCGGCGGCGAGCAGGTAGCCGACCAGGAACCGCTGCAGGCTGGAGGCGACGTGGGCGGGGAGCGTGCCCCCCGCGAACGGCCGCTCGGTCAGGGTCGCGAAGCGCTCCGCCACGGCGACCGGTCCCGGAAGGAACAGCGGCGAGACGAGGCCGGACCGGGCGAGGAACGCCCAGAAGCCGAGGAAGGCCAGGGTGCCGATGGCGCCGAGGGCCAGGCTGCGATGCAGCGGCAGGGGCTGGCGGGAGGCGATCATGCCGCCCCCCGCAGTTGCGCCCAGCCGATCGCCCGGCGCTCGGCGATCCCCAGCAGCGCGGTGCTGCCGGCACCGAGCACGCCGACGGCGGCCATGCCGACGAGGATCATGCCCGGGTAGAGGTCCTGCTGCGCGACGTTCAGGACGTAGCCGAGCCCCGCGAGCGAGCCGACGAGCTCGGCCGCGACCAGGGTGGTCCAGCTCGCCTGGAGCGCCAGCCGCAACCCCGTGAAGATCATCGGCGCTGCCGCCGGCGCCAGAACGTCGAAGACGAAGCGCAGCCGCGGCGTGCCGAGCATCTGGGCCGCCTCGACGATCTGCGGCGGCACCCCGCGCACGCCGGCCTGGGTGCTGATCACCGCCGGGGGCAGCGCCGCGATGACGATCACCATCACCTTGGCCTCGTCGCCCAGGCCGAGCCATAGGATGGCGAGCGGGATCCAGGCGAGGGGCGGGATCGGGCGCAGCAGCAGGAAGACGGGGTTGATGAGGGCTTCGGCCGTGCGGTTCCAGCCCATCAGCAGGCCGAGGGGAACGCCGAGCGCCACCGAGACGACGAAGCCCAGGGCGACGAGCCGGAGCGAGTGCAGGACGTGGATGAGGAGCGTCGTATCGGGATAGCCCCGGACGAGGGCCTGGACCGCCGCCGACTCCACGTCGCCCGGTGCCGGAAAGCGTCCGGCCGAGATCAGGCCGAGGCCGGTGGTCGCGACGTACCAGAGGACGGCGATGACGACGAGCGTCGCCATGCCGACGCACATGCGGCGGCTGAACTTCACGGCGTTTCCTCGTGCTGCGGTGGCCGTCTTGTCGCGACACATCGCATGAGCATTCAATGAATGCGCTTTCATTGTGCGCGTCACGGCTGTGTTGTCAACCACCGGTTTTTGATCGTGACTGACGGCCACCGCGCGCCGCCGCCCTTTTCGGCCCGCGATCCACTGCGGCGGTTGCGTTTTCATGAATGCGCATTCATCACTGCGCCAGTCGGGATCCGGCCCAGAGTGACTTGCCGTGAAACGTCAGCAGCGCGCGACATTGCAGGCGGTTGCCCAGCGGGCGGGCGTGTCGCCGGCGACCGCCTCGCGTGCGATGGCCGGCGCCGCGATCGTCCACCCGGACACGATCCGCCGGGTGCGCGCGGCCGCCGAATCCCTCGGCTACCTGCCCGGCGGCCCGGCCCAGGCCCTGGCATCCGGGCGGACGCACACGATCGGAGCCATCATCCCGACGCTCGATCACTCGATCTTCGCACGCGCGGTCCAGGCGCTGCAGACGACCCTGGTCCGTAACGGCTATCAGCTCCTGATCGCGGCGCACGAATACGCGGCCGCGGAGGAGGCTGCCCTCGTCCGGTCCATGCTCGGTCGCGGGGTCGACGCCCTGATGCTTGTCGGCGCGGACCACCTGCCCGAGACCTGGGCTCTCATCACCGAGGCGCCGATCCCGGTGGTGCTGACGTGGTCCTTCGATGACCGGCTCGACTCGATCGGCTTCGACAACGCGGAGGCGGGCTATCTCGCGGCCCGGCACCTGCTCGCCAAAGGTCACCGCCGGTTCGGCGTGGTCTCAGGCTTCACCCAGGCCAACGACCGTGCGCGCCTGCGCATCGACGGCGTGCGGCGGGCTCTCGCGGCGGAGGGGCTGGACCTTTCGAACGCCCGGGTATCGCAGCAGCCCTTCTCCCTCGCCGGCGGCCGGGCCGGCCTCCTGCAACTCTTGGGGCTGGCTGAGCCGCCGACGGCCGTGGTGTGCGGCAATGATCTCCTTGCCGTCGGCGTGCTTCTCGAGGCCGAACAGCGCGGCTTGGTCGTTCCCCGCGATCTGTCGGTCGTCGGGATCGACAATCTTGAGATCGCGAGCCACATCGCGCCGTCCCTGACGACGATTCATCTTCCGACCGCGGAGCTTGGACGGGAGGTCGCCGAGCATCTGCTGGCCCGCCTGCGCGGGGAATCGCGCGCGCGCCGGACGGAGATGCCCATCGAGCTGATCGAGCGTCGTTCGTCTGGACCGCTGCCGATGCCCACCGGTCAGCCGGTCGCAGTGCCTCAGCCCGGCGTCACGTGACCGAACATCTCGGTGCCCATAGGGACAGGCGTGGACATACCCGCGGCCAACACAAGCTACGTGCTTGATTTTGCTGGCGCGCCCTGCGGGAATCGAACCCGTGCTTTCGCCGTGAAAGGGCCGCCACGAGACAAAGTAGACAAAAGCGCACTACACAATACGTTCTGTGCACTCGACTTTTTTGCCTCCTACTATCATAGTTGGTCTGGCCGTCTGTGTGAAATGCTCTGTGAATCTGCGGGCCGGTCTTCGCAGCCGATTTGCGCAGCGCCTTTGAGATCACCTCAGGGCCGTTGTCGCAGCGGATGTGCTTCGGGATGCCATGAAGGCACATGGCGTCGGCCAGCGCCTCAATCAGACCCATGCCGTTGATCCGCCGCGCCACCTTCAGCGCCAGGCACGTCCAGCTATGCTCGTCGATCAGCGTTAGGATGCGCAGGCTCCGACCGTCGTGGGTCTGAGCCTGCACGAAGTCGAAGCTCCAGACGTGATTGCGGTAGAGCGGACGCAGCCGCACGCACGAGCCGTCGTTCAGCCAAAGCCGGCTGCGTGGTCGGTGCCTTTGCGGGATCTTCAACCCCTCGCGACGCCAGATACGCTGAACCCGGTCCTCGCCCTCCCGCCAGCCGTCTGCCTGCAGCAGAGCCGTGACACGGCGGTAGCCAGAGCGCCCGTACTCGGACGCCAGGGCGATGATGGCCTGGGTCAGCGCATCCTCGTCGGCCGGCAGTGTGGGCACGTAGCGCCGCGTGCCTCGGTGCTGGCCGACGATCCGGCAGGCGCGACGTTCCGAGAGGCCGTACTTCTCCCGGATGCCATCCACCGCCTGCCGGCGTCCCTCGGGGGCTATAAGTTTCCCGAGGCGACATCCGCCAACACCTGCTTTTCCAAGGACAGGTCAGCCACGAGCCGGCGCAGCCGCGCGTTTTCGCGCTCCAGGTCCTGCATCTTCCTGGCCTGGTCGACCTGGAGGCCGCCGTACTCCTTGCGCCAGCGGTAGTAGCTTTGCTCGGAGATCTCCGCCTCTTTGCACGCCAGCGCCAAGCTCTTGCCCTGGGCCGTCTGCACCTCGATCTGGCGCAGCTTCAGTACCACCTGCTCCGCGCTCGTCTTCTGACCTCGCCGCGCGTTCCACTCCTCTGGTCCTGGCTGATCCTCTCAATCAGCCCGGTCCAAAGCCAGCCGGTCAGGTCACGCTGCGGCTGCCACCGGATCAGCACGCCCCTCGAAGACGTCGACGCCCGGATGCTCGGGTGCCCAGATAACGACCATTCGTGAACGAGCCTAAGCGGCAAATTGTGGTTCAGGCGGACATCGTGAGCGCGCCAGGAGCGTCCGATGTCCGTCAGTGTCATCGTTCCAATCGCGCTGATCGCTGTTGGTGCTGTCGCTCTCCGACAGGCCCAGGGACATGCGTCCGATCTGCGAGAAGCCCAGCTCCGGTTGCTGAACCTTGCCATCGAGTCGGCCAGCGTGGGTTTGGTCGCGTTTCGACCAAGCGGCGCCTCGGGTGAAATCACGCACGCGGTGCCAGGCCGCGTTTCGGCTTGGACTTGCCGAAGCGTCGAGTTGAACGTATCGGCGAAATCGTTCGATCATCAGGTGTGTGCTCAGCTCCTCGGCAGGGAGATCCGAGCCATGACGATCACCACCTCGATCAACGCCGTTGGACCCGTGAAGGCGACGGAGATGATCCAATCAGCAAGAGCAGAAGCTGCGATCGAACACCGAGCGGGGCTGTATACCGTCACGATGCCGGTGCCCAAGTCCGACGACGCTGCCGCCCGAGCGCCAGTGGACGATCGGGAGCTCCGCGCGTTGCAAGAACGCGTAGTCGACATCAGCGTTTGAGCCGTACGCCGCTCGGAGCCTCCGTTCCTGAGCAAGCCAATTCGTCTCGAAGCAAGAGACGACAGCCACTCATCGGTCCCGCCAAGCTTTGCTGATCTGATCCATCAGCGGCTTCGTCAGATAAGACAGCACCGTGCGGTCGCCGGTCTTGAGAAAGGCGTCGACCGGCATGCCCGGCACGAGACGAATCTCACCCAAGCGCGCGCGCTCGGCATCGGAGACCCGGATACGCACCTTGTAGAAGCTCAGGCCCGACTTCGGGTCCTGCGTCACGTCCGCCGCTACGCGATCCACAAGCCCGTTGATCTCCGGTGTCGTGCGCTGATTGAGCGCCGAGAAGCGCAGAGTCGCGAGCTGATCGATCTGCACGTGGTCAATATCCTTCGGCTCCGCCCGAACTTCGACTGCCAGCTCGTCTGACTCGGGGACAATCAGCATGGCGGGTTCGTTCGGAGTCACGAGGCCGCCCACCGTGTGCACCGTCATCTGATGAACGACCCCATCCTGTGGCGCCCGAAGATCGGTTCGTCTCAGCTGATCGAGGGCGGCCGTCCGCTTCTCCTCGTATTCCGACCATTTGCTTCGAATCTCCGTCAGGTCCCTGCTCACCTCGTTCCGCATGTCCTCGTCGATCTGCATGATCTGCAGCTCGACCTCGTTGATCTTGCCCTTGGTCTGCGCGATCGAGGCGGCGAATCGGCCGCGGTCCCCTTCGAGTCTCGCAGCTTCGCGCTCGAGGGACGTCAGGCGGGGGAGCTGGATCAGGTTCTTAAGCCAAAGCTCGCGGATGCCCTTCAGCTCCTGATCCACAGCGGAGACTTCCCGCGACTTCGCGGCCATCTGATCGTTGATCCCTGCGATCTCTTGACTGAGCTGGGCAATGCGTTCGCGCAGCTGGGCCTTGCGACCCTGCCGTGCCTTACTGCGCGCAAGGAACAGGCGGGTCTCGCTGTCGATGAGGCGGGCGACCGCGTCGTCCGAGGAAGCTCGGGCCTGGAGATCGGAGGGGAAGTTGAGGGCGATGTCGCCATCGCGTTCCGACTCCTCGCGCGTCCGCTTGGCGGCGAGCGCGTCCATCGCGCGGAGAACAGTGTCGAGGATCGCCCTTGGCTGCGTCTCGTCCAGCCGGACCAAGATGTCGCCGGCCCTGACGTGCTCGCCTTCGCGCACGCGCAACTCGCCGACGATCCCGCCGATTGGATGCTGAACCTTCTTCACGTCGCTCTCGACCACGAGCCTTCCGGACGCGATGACTGCGCCGCCGATCTGCGTGAAGCTCGCCCACCCGCCGACACCGCCGACGAGCGTCGCAACCAACAGGGCCGTGAAGCGGACCTGTCGCCGGATCGCCGCCCGGGACGCATGACCCAGGGGCGGCGATGCATGCTCTGCGGTGACGCGCATCGGAATGGCGGTGGGCATCCGGTCCCCTCCTGGGATTTGACGTGGGCACGACATCCCGACGCGACGGGCGGGTGCGCGGCGGACCGGCGCTGCGGTTGCAGAGCGGTCTCGACTGGAAGAGATGTTGTCGCACGGCGGCGCCGCGCGTCCGTGAGGCAGGTCACGCAGCGGATCGGGGTCCATTCCGGCAAGGCGCTAGGGCAGCGTCCCGACGAAGCGGTGATTGATGACCACCCGGCCGCCGCGGACGACCTCGAAGGTTGCCTCGTAGGTTCCCGCGCGAAAGCCGTCGGCCGGACGCCGCCGCCCTGTGAAGATCAGGGATTGCGCACGCGGGTTGGCGAGGGGCGGCAACTGGTTCTGAGCGAGGATCTGTCCGTCCGGAGTCCGGACGACGAGACGCTGCACGTCTCCGGCCTCCAGGCTGATCGCCCGGACCCAGGCGACCAGGGTCTCAGCGCGAGCGCGGAGGGGACCGGCAGCCTCGGCCTCGACGGCGGCCATCGTCACGGGTCCGTCGGAGAAGCCGGAATTGAGGACCGTCCCGGCCCGGTAGTGAAGGCTTGCGCGGACCGCTTCATCCCAGAGGCTCGCATGGCGGCCCGGATGCGCTGAACCGTCAATTGCGAAGGGGTCAACGGGCCGACCGGCGAGGCGAACGGTGAAATGGAGATGTGGAAACTCCGTTGCGCCGGAGAGGCCGACATGACCGATGACTTGGCCGGCCGCCACGGCTTCGCCGGGTCGCACCGTCACGCTGCCCTGCGCCAGATGGCAATACTGGGTCTCGTATGATTTCGCATGTGCGATGACGAGACCGTTTCCGCATTCGGCGCCCGCTACCTTCGCCATCCCAGTCTCGCGAACCGAGACGTCGGGGGCGTCGATGCGGATGCGGAGTACAGTGCCGGCAGCTGCCGCCCGAACAGCGCCGAGCGGTCCGGCCGCGGTGACGGATGAAGTAAGGCGGAAGTCTGTGCCGTCATGCCGATCGTAGGTCTGTGAACCGCCAGTGAAGTCGCGAGCCTCGGGACCGGAGTCGCGATCAACATAGTACTGGACGAAGCAGGTTCGGCCCGGATCGCAGGCGAGCGGAAGCTGCAGTTGGAGAGAATTGGCACCTGCGCGCGTCGACCCGAGAGTCGCGGCAAGGATGCAGGCGAAGACGCGCAACGCTGGCATGTTCGGCTCGCTTTCCAAGATTCCCAGCTCGATGGTCTCAGGTGCATCCGAGACGGATGTCTCGGCCTTGCCCGGGCGAAGCGCTGAAACTCCCGGCGACATCGCCCCGCGCCCCGCCGCGGGCGTCGCCGCTGCCAGGACCGGCCGGAATGGCCCGCTTGAGGCTCCCGCGGATCCAGTTCGGGGGCAGCAGGTCGCCATCTGCAGTGACGATCCAGGGGTGCCGATCGGGATGACTCAGGACGGCAGCCGCCGCGGCGATCGCTTCGCGCAGGCTGTCGAACCGCTTGGGATGCCTTGAGAGGAAGCGTGCCGCTCCTTCGTGCCAGACCTTGAGGGACGCGGGACGTTCGAGGGTTTCGACTTCCATCGCTCGGGTTCCCTGTGCGGTAGCGGCACGCGGCCTCTCGAGGGGATCCGGCGGCCTCAGGGGCAGTTCGCCTGCTCCTGATCTGGCCCTGAATGTTCCACCCTTTCGGATCGGCGACTGTGAGCGAGATCACCGAAGCCGGTGCGCCGGACAGGCGCCCTGCCGACCGGATCGCGCAGCCGTCTGCCTTTGCTGGCGGCCGGGCTCGAGGCCCCCCGTCCGCACAGCCCGGCAGAGCCGGGACCCACCGGTCGCGGGAGACCGGCGGAGCCGACGTGATCCCGATCACAGTCCACCGCGGGACGGACGGTTCATACCGGTCTTACGACACGCGGCAGACGCAAACCCGTCCCCGCGATGCGGTCGCCGAAGCCTTCTCGAGGAGACTGGTCATGTTCGAATTCCTGAAGAAGAAACTCCGGGCGCAGCCGTCCAAGCGTGTCACCGAAGTGGGCTGGACCATCACCGATACCAAGGCGGCCCTCATCTGGGACGACCCGGAGCCGTTCCGGCGAGACCTCGGCCGGGCAGCGTCAGCCAAATCGGTCCAAGGCTGCCCGGCAGCGGTTGATATCGACGCCCGCCACATCGTGATCCGGTGCCCCATCGACCTCCATCTGCGCATCAACTTGGCGGAGGGCCGCGACCCGGTCCTGGAGAATGTGGACGGCGCTCGCAGCACGATCCGCCCCAAGCACATCGGTCAGATGGTCAGCATCGTGAACCCGGCCGAGTGGCGCCACCCCAAGCGGCCGATCCTTCAGATCATCACGCCCTACCTCTTCCTCTCGGACGAGGTCGCCTACATCAACCAACTGCCACCGTTTCTCGACTACCAATCCGACTCAATTCCAGGAACGCTGATCAGCGGGCGCTTCCCGGTCCACATCTGGCCGCGCCCTTTGATGTGGGCCTTCGAGTGGCACGATACGTCGAAGAACCTGATCCTGCGCCGCGGCCAGCCCTGGTTCTATGTCCGCTTCGACACGCTTGATCCCTCGAAGGCGACGCGCCTCGTGGAGGCGGAGATCACGCCACAGGTGCAGCGCTACATCGACGATATCAGCGGCGTCACGAACTACGTGAATCGCACCTACGCGCTGTTCGAAAGGGCCAAGAAACGCCGGCCCGAACAATTGCTCGTTCCGCGCACGGACCGGAAGGCGACGCGTTCAGCCGCCAAGTGCCCGATGGCCGCCTGAGCGCAACTCGATGAGGCTGGTCAGGCGCGCACGTGGTCCGGCTAAACACGCGTCACATTCTGCCTGTGTGAGCCTGCTCACGGATTCTCGGCCCCGTCGATTGCAGATTGAGGCATGCGGGCCGGGCTGGCCGCTCGATTTCGGAAGTCTACAGCCCGGGGCTTCCAGGCACCTTCGGTCAGACCATTCAACAGAGGGGCGATGCGCGATGAAACCGGCTTCCGTCGAACTCGGCGCGGCGCTGTCGAGCTGCCGCTCGGCCCTGGCCAGCCTCATCGTCACCAGCGGACTACTCAACATCCTTTACCTGACAGCCTCGTTCTTCATGTTGCTGATCTCCGACCGTGTCCTCCCGAGCCGGTCGGTGCCGTCCCTCGTCGGTCTCGTCCTCCTGGCTTTGATGCTCTACGCGTTCCAGAGCGCCCTCGAGGCGCTCAGGGGCCGCATCCTGAGCCGGGTCGGCGCCGTCCTCGATGAATGCCTCAGCCCCCGCGTCTTCGAGGCGCTGGTGCGCGGTCCTCTGGAAACCGGGGCGGCCACCAACAGCCAGATGCCCCTGCGGGATCTCGATCAGGTGCGCGGCTTCCTCGGAGGCTCGGCACCGACGGCACTCTGCGACCTGCCCTGGATGCCGCTCTACTTCATCATCTGCTTCCTGTTTCATCCCCTGATCGGCTTCGCCACCGTGTTGGGAGCGGTCCTCCTCGTCGTGATCACCCTCGTCGCAGACCGCCTCACGCGCGGCCCGTCGAAAGTCGCGACCGAGCACAGTCAGCGCCGGAGCAGCGTGACGGAGGCCAGTTGCCGCAACGCCGACGTCCTGATCGCCATGGGCATGCAGGGCCACTTTGCGGCCCGGTGGCACGATGCGCACACCCAGTACCTCCTGGCGCAGCAGCGCATGAGCGACGTCGCGGGCGCTTCGAGCGCTGTCTCGAAGGCAGCCCGCATGGCGCTGCAGTCGGGCGTCTTGGCGCTCGGCGCCTTTCTGGTGATCCGCGGCCAGAGTTCGCCTGGCATCATCATCGCCTCGTCGATCCTGCTCGGCCGCGCCCTGGCGCCGCTCGATGCGACGATCGCGAACTGGAAAGGGGTCATCGCCGCGCAGCAGAGCTGGAGCCGGCTCGCCGACGCGATCACCAAGGCGTCGGCCGTGCGGCCCACCTCTGCCCTGCCGGCGCCCGTGCAGGTGCTCAAGGTGGAGGGCGTGAGTGTGGCTCCCCCCGGAAGCACGCGCCTCACGGTGAAGGAGGTGCGGTTCAGCCTGAAGGCGGGGCAAGCGCTCGCCGTCACCGGCCCGAGCGGATCCGGCAAGTCGACCCTGGTCCGGGCGCTTGTCGGCATCCTGCCTCTGGCCCGAGGAACGGTCTGGCTCGATAGTGTGCCGATCTCCCAGTGGCAGGCCGCGGATTTCGGACGCCACGTCGGATACCTTCCGCAGGAAGTCTCGCTCTTCGCCGGCACGGTGGCGGAGAACATCGCCCGCTTCGCGCCCCACGCGGACCGTGCCGAAATCGAAGAGGCCGCGCGACAGGCGGGGGTCAACCAGCTGATCGAAAGCCTGCCGGAGGGCTATGATACGGTGTTGGGCGACGGTGGCACGGGCCTGTCGGGCGGCCAACGGCAGCGCATCGGCCTCGCCCGCGCCCTGTTCGGCTCGCCTTTCCTCCTCGTCCTCGATGAACCGAACGCCAACCTCGATGGCGAGGGAGACGCGGCCTTGACCCGAGCGATTCTCAGCGTCCGGGCTCGCGGCGGCATCGTCATCATCGTGGCCCACCGGATGAGTGCACTGACTGCCGTCGACCTGATGCTGACGATCGAGGCCGGACAGGTCGCGGCCTTCGGGACCAAAGACGAAGTGCTCCGCAAGATTCGAGGCCAGTCAGGCGGCGAGGTGAAGAGCGCGCGGCCCGATGCCGGTCCTGGCCGCACGACGGCGCACCATCCGCCGATGCACATCGTGAAGGAGAGCGCCTGACATCGTCCGGCTTCCGGCGAAGAAGCGGGGATGCGACGAGGCCGCCTTGGAAGGTCCTCTGAGCGGGTGGTCCGGTGATCCGGGCTGCCCGCTCCTTTTTGGCGAGGGCACGGTCGGGAGGGCGGCCGTGATGTCCGGCCCGGCGGCGCGCCGTCCGAAGGCCGCGCCCTGCTGTCGAGGGGCGGTGTCGGCTGAGCCACGCGGCGGCCGCGGCATCGGTCTATGGTGACGGCGACCTGCGTCGAACCAGCGATCGCGCGCCTGTCCTCGCGGTGCCGACATCTCTCGACACTTCGGATTGCCTCCGCGCCGATCGAGACCTGTCCAGAACGGAAAACGGGACGGCGGGTCGGGCTACGGAACGGGAAGACGGCTCGAGGGTCCGGAGCGATTGCAATGCCCGCCGCCCCGCCTGGAGGCTTCCGAGGCGAGGGCCAGTGAATCAGTACGGGTCGACGGCAGAGCGGTCGATTGAGAGACTGCTGCATCGGCCGAGCGGCGGGCACAACGGGAAACACGCGCCTGACCGGATCTTTATCGCTATAATTACTGATTATTTCGCCATAATTGCCGCATAATTAGATCACGTTGAAAGGCATTCGCAGTAGAATGCAAATTTAGCGATGCAGAAATTCACATCTGGTAAAGGCGGGACGCAGACGGGATGCGGCGTCGACGTCGATGCCTGGACGCTCCTTGCGGGGATCGTGCGGCTCGACATGCATCATCTGGGCGTCCGTCGACCGGACCCTTGAGAAGAACTCCTTTGAGCGGCGCTGAAGGCGAGGCAGCCGGATGGTACCGGGCTCAAGAGGCCGAGGCTCGATCCGGCGACACGCAGGGAGGCCGGGAATGATCCTCCACTCAGTCGCCGAGCGGTCCATTGTGATCTTCATCACGGTATCCGCCCCGACGTCATCGTAAAACGAATTCGACTTCGACGGGGAACCCTCCGGATCAAGTCTCGCATAGCGCAGAAAAAACTGCGCGATCCATAGAGAAACCATTGGGCGGCGAGGCATCGCCCCACAAATGACGGAGTAACGGACATGGCTAAGATCTACGGCACCCCTGGCAACGACACCATCTACGGCGGCGAAGGCAACGACACCATCTACGGTGGCGGTGGCAACGACACCGTCTACGGCGGCGGTGGCAACGACACCGTCTACGGTGGCAAGGGYAACGACACCATCYACGGCGGGGCCGGCAACGACCACCTCTACGGCGGCAAGGGTGACGACACCGTCTACGGYGGCAAGGGCAACGACACCATCCASGGCGGGGCCGGCAACGACCRCCTCTACGGCGGCAAGGGTGACGACACCGTCTACGGYGGCAAGGGCAACGACACCATCCASGGCGGGGCCGGCAACGACCACCTCTACGGCGGCAAGGG
>NZ_JBFULS010000082.1:0-17198 GCF_054049775.1 Methylobacterium sp. P5_C11
GTCCATCATTCCCGATCATTTGAGAACTTGCGATATCACTCGACCTTTCATTCTGCGGGATCAAAGAACCGACAATCCTGCCCAATTCGATATCATATCAATGTGGGAAGTCTTGGAACACATTCCCGAAAGCGATCTCCCTCAACTGTTCGAGAAYGTGAGAACACATCTTTCCAATGACGGCATCTTCGTAGGATCCATTGCTACATACGACGACATCGTAGATGGTGTCAGCTATCATCCAACCGTAAAGCCAGAGATGTGGTGGCGAAATGTCGTCCAGAATTATGGTCTAAAGTTCGTTCCGCCAACGATGTTTTCCTTCAAGGATTATTGCCGCGGATCAGGAAATCCGAATACATGGGCCGATCCGGATTTCAGTAAGAATCCTGAAGCCGGCTTCCACTTCGTGATGAAGCATATCTCCGCTTAAAGGCTTTCCGGCGCGGGCGCGCACTTCACCGGCCTGCGCTCTTCGGAGAGCGGCCTCCGACGCGTCGTAAGACGTGCAAACGCCTGAGTTCAATGCTTCTCCGAAGTAGCGCGACGCATGCCCCAGTCACCGAGGCAGCGAACACTTCCGCGACTGACAGGCGTCCGCGCGCATCGTGCCGGAAAACAGAAACCGGAACAATGCGTTAAGATTCTGGTTTTGAACAATTTTTTCCCGAAAGTCGGAGACCAACTTCGAGATGATGCCTTAGAAGCCGGACCTGCAGTCGCCGACCAGCCGCCGGACGAAGCCCACGCAGGCGTCGAGTTCGGCGCGTGTGACGTATTCGTCGGCCCTGTGGGCGCGGGCGATGGAGCCCGGCCCGATCACCACCGCCGGCACGCCGCCGAGCCGCTCGAACAGCCCGCCCTCCGTGCCGTACGAGACCTTGGCGTGGCCGTTGCGGCCGGCGAGCCGCTTGGCCAGGGTCACGATCGGCGCCTCCGGGTCGGTGTCGAGGCCCGGATAGTCGATGAGCGGCTCGACCGCGACGCCGCAGGCCGGATCCCCCGTCCGCATCAGCGGCGCCAGGGTGTCGGTGGCGTAGGCGATCGCCGCGGCCGCCAGCGCTCCGGCATCGTCCGCGCCGATCGCCCGGTACTCGAAGTCCACGCTGCAGGCATCCGGCACGATGTTGAGCGCCGTGCCGCCCCGGACCACGCTCGACAGGCCGGTGGTGTGCGGCACGTCGTAGAGCGGATCGCGGGCGCCGTCCCGGGCGAGCGACTCCGCGGACAACCGGACATGCTCGATGAACCGGGCGGCGTATTCCACGGCGTTGACGCCCTGGGGCGCCAGGGCCGAGTGGCTGGCCTTGCCCCGGAAGGTGACGCGGGCGGCCGCCTTGCCCTTGTGGCCGACCACCACGTCCATCCCGGTGGGCTCGCCCACGAAGCAGCCGAGGGGCCGCGGCACGCGCTCCAGCATCCGCGCGATCAGCGGCCGCACCCCGAGGCAGCCCACCTCCTCGTCGTACGAGATCGCGAGATGGATCGGGGTCGCGAGGTCCGCCGCGACCATCTCGGGCAGGAGCGCGAGGCAGACCGCCAGGAAGCCCTTCATGTCGGAGGTGCCRCGCCCGTAGAGCCGGCCCCCCTCCTCCCGCAGGGTGAATGGGTCCGACGACCAGGGCTGGCCGTCGGCCGGCACCACGTCGCTGTGGCCGGAGAGCACGTAGCCGGGGCGGTCCTCGAACGGGCCGACGCTGACGAGCAGCGCCGCCTTCAGGCCGGTCGGATCCGGCACCCGCTCCACGGCCGCGCCGTGGCCACGGCAATAGGCCTCCGCCCAGTCGATCAGCGGCAGGTTCGAGCGGGCGCTCACCGTGTCGAACGCGACGAGCGTTTCGAGGAGCGCCACCGGATCGGGCGCGTCGGAGGGAGGCGGGGCGACGATCTGCGCGGGCTCGGTCATGGATGGCGCGTCATGGATGGGGTCCTGCAACCGCGCGAATCGTCCGGCGGGGGGATCCGGATGCGTACGGGGTTTTTGGGCGTTCCGGAGGCCCGAGGCAACGCCCGGCGGGCCCCGCGGAACCGGAGGGGCGTGGGTGACGTAGCTGCCGGTGACGGCCCCTGAGGGCCGCTCCCCGTGGAGCCCGAACCATGCAAGCCGGTCCCGTCCCGATCCTCGCCGCCCTGCTGCCGGCGACTCTGCTGCTGGCCGTCCCGGCCGAGGCGCGCCCGCAGGCCGGGCGGCCGCATCACCGCACCGTATCCGACATGGACAGGACCCTCGCCCGCATGGCGGCGCGCGCGCGGCCACATTGGCGGGTCTGGCAGCCGCCGCGCCCGCCCGCGCGGGTGTTCGCCCCGGCGACGCGGGAGCGGGTCGCCGCGCCCCCCTTCACGGGCTGGGGCTATGGCGGCACGATCCCTGGGGCCGCGCCCGGCTTCTGAATCGCTCGGACGATCCATCCATGGGGATCGTTGGGGATGGTTTGCCGGGCGTCGGGAGCCGGCGCCCCGATCCGCCTCGACCGAGGCCCGGCCGCCTGCCATGGTGCGGGCGATCGGGACAGCCTGAGACAGCCACGATGGTACCGGAGTTCCGCCTGGACGATCCGACCCCCGCGGATCCGCGCCGCCGGTGGGCCGCCCTTGCGCAGGAGGCGCGGAACGCCTGCTACGACAACACCCGCGCGGTGGCCGACAGCGCCGATCAGGTGGCCGCCCGGGATGCCGCCTCGGCGGCCTACCGGGCCGCGCATCCGGCCGGTCTCGACGTGCCGTACGGCCCGGGCGCCCGCAACGCCCTCGACCTCTATCCGGCCCGGGACGGCGCGGCGCCCTGCCTGGTCTTCATCCACGGGGGGTACTGGCAGCGCGGCGCCCGGGAGCTGTTCGCCTGCTTCGCGCAGGGGCCGAACGCCGCCGGCTGGTCGGTGGCGATGGTCGGCTACACCCTGGCGCCGGAGGCGAGCCTCACCCGGATCGTGGCCGAGATCGGCGCGGCCCTCGACTGGCTCGCCGCCCACGGGGCCGCCCACGGGATCCGCGGTCCCCTGGTCCTGTCGGGCTGGTCGGCGGGCGGCCTGCTGACTGCGATGCAACTCGGCCACCCGGCTGTGGCGGCAGGCTTGGCGATCTCCGGCGTCTACGACCTCGCGCCGATCCGCGAGACCGATCTGAACGCCAAGCTGAACCTCACCGACGCGGAGGTCGAGACCCTGTCGCCCCTGCGCCTCCCGGTGGTGGCGAAGCCGCTCTGCATCGCCTACGGCTCCCGCGAATTGCCGGCCCTGATCCACGACGCCCGCAACCTGCACGCCCTGCGGGCAGCGGCCCATGCGCCGGGCTCCCTGCTGCCGGTGCCCGATGCCGAGCACTTCTCGGTCCTCGGCGCCCTGCGTCGGCCGGACGGGATCCTGGTCCGGGCGGCCCATGCCCTCCTCGGGGGCTGACGGCCCGGGCGAAGCGCGAGACGATACGGGTAAATCTGCAACTACCGATAGAAATTATGCTGCCCCGGAGGCGCTCCCGTCTTGCTGAGGCCCGCGTCCCGTGCTGAGACGGGTTCGCGGGCACGAACGCAGTCCCTGCGGGAGCCGGCCGGATCCGAGGGAGATCGGATGCAAGCGGTCGCGCGATCGGCCCCCCCTGCTGCTGCGGCCCCCCCTGCTGCTGCGGACCGGAGCGGCCTCCGCGGCGGGTTGGGCGCGCCGCGGCTGCGCGCCGTGCTGGCGCTGGGCTTCGGTACCCTCGGCCTTCTGGCCACCCTGGCGGTCGCCGCCCTCGTGAGCCGCGAGGCGACCCGACGGCTCGAGGCGGAGGTCGGCGGCCAGCTCACCGAGATCGCCGGCCAGATGGCCCGGAGCCTCGATATCGGGATGTTCGAGCGCTGGCGCGACATCCAGATCGCCGCCGCCTCGGAGAGCCTGCGCGATCCCGAGACCGGGCCGGCCGCCAAGCGGACCGTGATGGCGCGGCTCCAGGCGACCTACCCGGCCTACTCGATCATCGGGCTCATCGACGCCGACGGGCACGTCGCGGTGACCAGCACCGGCGCTCTGGAGGGCGCGGACGTCTCCGGCCGCGATTACTTCCTGGGCGGTCGCGCGGGACCCTATGTCGGGGACGTCCACCCGGCCAAGCTCCTTCAGGCGCCGATGCCGCCGCCCGAGGCCGCCCTGCACGCGGCGACGCGCGAGCCCCTGCGCCTCATCGACGTCGCGGCCCCGATCCGGGCACCGGACGGGCACATGCTCGGCGTGCTGGCAGCCCATCTCGACTGGACCTGGGCGCGCGACATGGCGCAGCTTCTCGAAGGATCGCTCCGGGGCCACCGTGCGGGCGCCGAGATCCTGATCCTGGCCCGCGACGGCACCGTGCTCCTCGGTCCACCTGCCCTGCAGGGGGCTCCCCTGCCCCGGGCGGTCCTGGCGGGCGGCCGTCCCCTCGATCCGCAGGGCACGAGCCGGGTCGGCCCCTGGCCCGACGGCACCGCCGCGTATCTCAGCGCCCATGCCGGCACCGCCGGCCACCGCGACTATCCCGGCCTCGGCTGGCAGGTGGTGGTGCGGCAGACGGCCGACCGGGCGCTGACCTCGGTGACGGCCCTGCGCGGGGGCATCCTGGCGGTCGGCGGCGCGGTGGCGCTCGCGGCAGCGCTCCTCGCGTGGCTGCTCGCCGGCCTGATCGCCCGTCCGCTGCGGGACCTCGCGGTGGCCGCGGAGGCGCTGGGCCGCGACCGGCCCCTGCCGCCCCTGCACCGCTCCTGCGTGCGCGAGAGTGCGATGATCGCCGACGCCCTGGGCGCGGCGGCGGACACGCTCGCCCGGCGCGCGGAGGCCCACCGGCTCCTGATCGATGAACTCAACCATCGGGTGAAGAACACCCTCGCGACCGTGCAGTCGATGGCCGCGCAGAGCCTGAAGAACCTCGGCGGCCCCGCCGCCGCGGGGCGCGACGCGTTCGAGGCGCGGCTGCTCGCCCTGTCGCGCGCCCACGACATCCTGACCCGCGAGAGCTGGGCGAGCGCGGACCTGCGCGGCATCGCCACCCAGGCCCTGCGGCCGTTCCTGGATGAAGCGCCCCCGGGCGAGGATCCTGCGGCCGCGTTGGCGTCGCGCATCACCCTGGAGGGTCCGKACCTGCGCCTGTCACCCGAGGGAGCGCTCGCGCTCACGATGATCCTGCACGAATTGTGCACCAACGCGGTCAAGCACGGCGCCCTGTCGATCCCGGGCGGGCAGGCGGCGCTGGCCTGGACCGTCGAGTCCGGTCCGGAGACCTGCATCCTGCGGATGAGCTGGCGCGAAAGCGGCGGCCCCCCGGTCGTGCCCCCGTCGCGGACGGGCTTCGGCACCCGCCTGCTGGAGCGGGGTTTTGCCGGGAACCGGAGCGCTACCCTCGCGTACGAGGCGGCGGGGCTCGTCTACGAGGCGGTCAATCCCCTGCCCCCCGCCGGCCCCGCGCAGACCCGGCCGACGCCGCGTCCGCGCCCCGGGCGGCCCTGATCCCGCGCCTGCCCGACCCGCGCCTGCCCCATCGGCCGTCGATCCAGCGTCCTCCCGACGTCGCCCCCGCCCCAACGCGGCGGGACGGCGGCCGCCCCTGCCGGTGGCCCGGCAGGACGCGATGCGCGCGTGTCGAAGACAGGTCCGTCTTTAATCCCGCCGACGATTTCGTGAGACGACAAAGACGTGCGCGACCACACCCAGTAATTCAGCGACGAGGATTAAAGTTTTCGTTGGTGTAATGTGCTGAGACGCACACACTAATCCGAAGCGTTTGCCTAGTGTGCACTTGTCGGCAGGGATGCGGTGTCCCTAGCCACAAGACGAACACGCGAGGAAACGCCATGACCCCGTCACGACACCTCCCGGTCCGCGGCACCACGGTCGGTCTCGCTCTGGGCCTCCTGACCGGCCTGCTCGGAGTGCCCCTGGCGGCGCAGGCGGGCGAGGGCGGCGGCGGCAGCCGTCAGGCCGCCGGCGGCGGCCACATGAGTTCCTACATCAGCGATCCCCATCACGACCCGCGCTCGCTCTACTCGCAGCGCGCCGGGACCGGGCAGCTCCTCGGTGCGCCGATGCTTCACGACAGGGCGGGGGCGACGGTCGCGCGCGGCCGGACGGTCGACCCGCACTGGGCCTCCGGAATCGCCGCCCCCCACCGGATCCGGCGCTGAGACCGACAGTCCGGCTCCGGGCCGGCGGTTCGCCCGCCTCCGCCCGGCCCCACCAGCCGGGCGGCCATGATCCGCTTCGAACGCCGCTCAGAACGCCCCTTCCGCACGCTCCGTCCGGCCTCTGACGGGCGCGGCCTGCGCGCATCGCCCGTCCCCGTTCCGTCCTCCGGTTCACCCAGCGTCAGGGTCCCCTTCATGAACACCATCATCCAGGGCATCGCCAGCTTCCAGGGCAGCGTCTTTCCCGGGCAGCGGCAGATGTACCAGCAGCTGGTGCGCGACGGTCAGCACCCCAGCGCGCTGATCATCGCCTGCGCGGATTCCCGGGTCTCGCCCGAACACATCACCCAGGCGGGGCCGGGGGACCTGTTCGTCTGCCGCAACGCCGGCAACATCGTGCCCCCGGCCTCCGACGTGGTCGGCGGCGTCTCCTCGGCGATCGAGTACGCCGTGGTGGCTCTGGGCGTGCGCGACATCGTGGTCTGCGGCCATTCCGATTGCGGCGCCATGAAGGGACTGATGAACCGGGATCTGCTCAAGCGGATGCCCAGCGTCGCGGCCTGGCTGCGCCACGCCGAGGCCGCCGAGCGGATCGTCTGCGAGGCCTATCCCGAGGGGATGGACGCGCAGGCCCGCCACCACGCCCTGGCCCTGGAGAACGTGGTGGTCCAGCTCGCCAACCTGCGCACCCATCCGAGCGTCGCCGCCGCCCTCGCCAAGGGGTCCCTGCGGCTGCACGGCTGGTTCTTCGAGATCGAGACCGGTGCCCTCCTGGCCTATGACGGCGCGGGGGGGCGCTTCCGGCCGATCGCCGGGGCCGACATGCCCGTGGCGCAGGATTCCTCCGCCGGCAGCCGCCTGCAGGCGGCCTGACCCATGCGGATCCCCAACAGCCTGACCGCAGCCCTCGCCCCTGGGGGCGCCGTCCGGACGAACCTCGCCCGGGACCTGCCCGCCTCCGTGGTGGTCTTCCTGGTGGCGCTGCCCCTGTGCATGGGCATCGCCATCGCGTCCGGCGTGCCGCCGGAACGCGGCCTGATCACCGGCATCGTCGGCGGCATCGTGGTCGGCCTCATCGCGGGCTCGCCGCTCCAGGTCAGCGGACCCGCCGCGGGGCTCGCCGTGATCGTGTACGGATTCGTGCAGGCGCACGGGCTCGACGCCCTCGGCCCGGTCCTGGTGGTGGCCGGCCTCGTCCAGCTCGCCGCCGGCGCCCTGCGGGTCGGCGGCTGGTTCCGGGCGATCTCGCCGGCCGTGGTGCACGGCATGCTGGCCGGCATCGGCATCCTGATCGTGCTCGCCCAGATCCACGTCCTGACCGACGCCCTCCCCCGGGCGAGCGGCCTCGACAACCTCGTGGCGATCCCGGCCGCGTTCTTCGACTTCGTCACCGGCGCGGGCGACCGCACCGGCGCCGTGATCGTCGGCGGGATCACCATCGCGGCGATGATCGCCTGGGAGCGGCTGCGCCCGGCGCGGCTCCGGCTCCTGCCCGGGGCGCTGGTCGGCGTGGTGGCGGGCGGCTTGGCGGCCGGTCTCGGGGATCTCGCCGTCAAGCGCGTGGCGGTGCCGGAGGCGCTGTTCTCCGGCCTCGCCCTGCCGGGGGCCGAGGCCTGGGCGCGGCTCGCCGAGGCCGAGATCCTGATCATGGCCCTGGTCATCGCGGTGATCGCCAGCGCCGAGAGCCTGCTGTCGGCGGCGGCCGTCGACCGGATGCATGACGGCCCGCGCACCCGCTTCGACCGGGAACTCGGCGCGCAGGGGATCGGCAACCTGATCTGCGGGCTCCTCGGTGCGCTGCCGATGACCGGGGTGATCGTGCGCTCCTCGGCCAACGTCCAGGCCGGGGCCGTGAGCCGGGCCGCCACGGTGATGCACGGCACCTGGATCCTGGCCTTCCTGCTCGTCCTGCCCTGGTTGCTCGCCCTGGTGCCGACCGCGAGCCTCGCCGGCATCCTGGTGGTCACCGGCTGGCGGCTGGCGAGCCCGGCCCATGCCCTGCACCTGCAGGCCCGGTACGGCTGGCTGACCGCGGCCATCTGGCTCGCCACGATGGCCACCGTGGTGGCGGTGGACCTGCTCACCGGCGTGCTCGCCGGCCTCGCCCTGAGCCTCGTCCAGGCCCTGCCGAGCCTGCGCAAGGGCCGGCTCCGGATCGAGCACGCGGCGGCTCCGGAGGTGCCCGGCGTGCCGGAACTGCGGCTGTCGGGGGCGGCGACCTTCCTGCAGCTGCCGAGCCTCACGGCGGCCCTGGAGCGCACCCCCGCGGGCGGCGAGGTCCGCCTCGCCACCGACAACCTCGCGGCGATCGACCACACCTGCCTGGAGATGATCGGCGATTGGGCGAGCCGGCGCAGCGCCGCCGGCAGCCGGATCGCCGTGGTCGGCGGGTCGGGCGTTCCCCACGACCGGCTCGCCGCCGCGGTGGCGGCGCCGGCCCGCTAGGGCTCGGACGCAGCCACCGCGTCCCTGCGCATGAGCCCTCGGTCCTTGTTGGGGCACCAATCTTCCAAACGCCGCTGACGCTTTCGTTTGGATCGCTGCGCCAGGGCGCCCCGGGCCGGAGGCGAAGCCTCCCCGGCGCGGGGCCTGCCAGGACGGGGACTTCCGACGCGAAGCTCCGAGCCGGCTCCGCGGAGGGGCCACCGGTCCTGCGGGGGGCATCCCGCCGCGGATCCCGGTCCGTCCCGTCGCGAACCCGGGGCCGGCCCCATCTTCAAGACCGGTTAATCCTGAATCTTCGCGCGCCCTTAACGGGATGAACGCCACTCTCGCCCATACGGTAGGCCCGCTGCGCGGGATCGGCCGCCGGAATGAGTCTCGTCAGGAGCTTCGTCGATGATCAGGTTCCTCGCGGCCCCGGCCGCATGCCTGGTCCTGTGCGGCGCCGCAGCGGCACAGGACATGCCCGGCCTCGCGACCCTGAGCCCGCCCGAGGCGGCGCAGCCGGTGACGGCGAGCCCCATCGCGCCGGACGGTACCGTCCCGCCGGGATTGCGACTCGGGGCGGTTCCGGATCAGGCCGCGATCCGGCCCGAGCCCGCACGGACGCCACCCGGCGGCCCCGCGCTCCGAAGCGCCGCATCCGATGCCACGCAGACGACCGCCAGCCTGAAGGCCCCGTCCGCAGCCCCCAAGCCGTGGTGCGCGCAGGAGCGGCGCGTCGGCACCGGTCTCGGATTCTGCCTCGTCAACTGAGCGATCGGCCCGGCCGTACCGGACTCGGCCGCCGGCTCAGGACGCCGCGTAGACCGTGACCTCGTCGAAGGACTCGCCGGCCTCCGGCGCGTAGTCGAGGGAGGCCACGAGGAGCACCAGCACGGCCGCTCCGACGGCCGCGACGGCGAGCAGCCGCGTGATCAGCTCCGCATGGGCGCGGGCGGCGTGGATCACCGCGCAACCGAGCACGAAGGCGCAGACCTGCGCGGCCGGCATGGCAAGGGCCGTCGTCATCGCAACCTCCCGGTGATCCGCCACCGCCGATCTCGTCCATGGCACCCCCGCCCCGCTTGGGCAGCGCCGATGCCCGGAAACGGCCGGCGCCCCGCCTGAACGACGGCAGCCAAGCAGGTTTCCGGCACCCCAACGACCCCAATATGGGGGAGACGGCGACCCGGCCCGGCGTCACGTCTTCGTGACCCGGCCGTCCCTCAGGCGCGTTCCGGATCCGACGATGCCAGGGCGTAGGTGGCCTCGCCGACCCGGATCAGCGGCCCGCCCGGCCCGGCCCGCTTCCACAGGCGCGTGTTGAGGGCTGCCACCGGATCCCGACCGGGCAGGGTGAAGCCCTGCCCGACGAGCTCCTCCAGGATCTCGGACGCGTGCAGCGGCCGGCCCGCGCGCGCGATCGCGGCAGCGGCCGCCTCCACCACGGCCCGGCCGTAGCGGCGGGCGCCGGCGGCATCCTCCGTGAAGGCGATGGCCGGCGGGATCGGGACGCGGCCGCCGGAGGTTTCGGGCCGGGATCCGGAACGCGCCTCCCGAAGGTGTTCGGCCGCCCCCAGGCCGCGCGACGGGGCGCCCGCGCCCGAAGCGGATCCGGACCGGACCTCCGGAACGCCCCGCTCCCGCTCTGACGGAGCGTCGGCAGGATCCCAGGCAGGGTCCCGGGCGGGGACCGTGGGCCGACCGGAAACGGGGGCGGGATCCTGCCGCGCGTCGGACCCGGCGGCCGCCAGGCGGCGGCCGAGTTCGAGATAGAGCACGAGATCGGCGATCTCCCGATCGAGCGCCTCGCGCCGACGCCGCAAGGCGGCGAGCCGCGCCTCGATCTCGGATTCCGACAGACCCACGGGATGTTCCCTCCAGACGGAAGGAATGTATAGGCGTGCCTGGTGCCGTTGGGAATGAGGGCGTGCGGGAATTCCGTCGTGCGTCAGTGAATTCCGTGTTCCGTTCCCAGGGCTCTATTCCTTTGAGCGCTTTCGTATTCCTTTCGAGGCCGGCCGGGGCGGCACGAGCAGCGCGCTCGGATCGGCCGGATGCAGGGTCAGGCCGCCCTCATCGAGCACCAGCGGCAGCCGCGGAAAAACCTCGCGCAGATGCGCGAGGTCCGCCTTGAACGCCTGCCGGAAGCTGCGGATGGAGGCATTCTCGGCCCCGAACTGCGCGTGGAGGTTGGCCCAGGTCAGGCGAAGCGGTCGCTGCAGCGCGCGCAGGCGGTAGCCGGTCCAGAACAGCAGATCGAGCTTGCGCGCCGAGCCCGAGAACGCCCGCGCCGCCCGCACGTCCACCGGCAGGGCGTGCCGGATCAGGGTCTCGTAGAATTCCGGGTCGAACCGCACCGTGCGCCCCGCCTCGTCATCCCCTTCCCCGGCGCGGGGGCGCCACAGTTCGAGGCTGCGGAACGGCGGGACGTTGAGGGTGGTGGCACTGTCGCGCCCGTCCCAGAGGCCGATCTGCATGGAGCAGGCGGCCAGCCGGTTCAGCTGTTCCTTGAACTGCCGGATGGTGCCGCGCTCGCCCCCCGTGACCGCGAAGCCCATCTCGCGCATGAAGCCCGACAGGGTCTCGGCGACCTTCACGGTGGGGCTGCGCTGGCGTACGGCCTCGGTGCAGAGGTGCAGGAGCACCAGCCGGGCCTTGGGGCCGTAAGGCAGACCCTGGGGCTCGAAGGCACCGGTGAGCGGGTCCTTGATCCGGCCCGCGATCAGGCTGAGGGAGTTGCGCCCGTAGCTGCGGGAGAACTCGCGCACCGGCCCGGGGTCGCGGTAGGGCAGGCCGCACAGCGCCAGAACCGAGTGGATGTGCTGGAGGCTCGACGGGAGCGCCGGCTCGTTCTCGATCACGAGGCGCACCGCGTCCCGTCGGCGCTGGTCCCGCGACAGGCCGGCCCGACGGCTTTCCTCCTCGCCGAGGAGGGCGGCCTGGGCGTCGCGCTCGCGCTGGCGGTGCAGCACATGCTCGACGATCTGGGCGAACAGGAAGCCGCCCCGCGCCGCCTCGACCTCGGCCAGCAGGTCCGGGGCGTGGATCCCGGCGATCTTCTCCTCGATGCTCATCGCCCCTCGGCCCGCCGCGCATGGGCGCGTCCCGCCGGTGAACGGACGGGCGGCCCGATCCTGCCATGCCACGATTCGGCCGCCATGGCCCCGGGCCGAGCGGGCTTGTCCCGGCAATCCACGCTTCCCGCGGCGGGTCACGGAGATGCGCGCAGGGACCCGCTGCGGGGAAGCGCGCAGAGTCCGATACGGCCCGGCGCCGGCCCCCCGACCGACGCAGAGTCCGATACGGCCGGCCGGGCGTGTTCCGTCCCCGTTATCCACCGGCCTCGACCCGAATCCGCGCCGAATTGGATACGCCGCGTCGCAGACTCCGATACGCGAACCGCTCGACCCGACGCAGATTCCAATACAGGTTTGCGCAGAGTCCAATGCGGCAGCACGCAGAATCGAATGCGCAAAACCGACCCAACACACTGATCTGGAAGTGAAATCTGACACCCCATATAACCTGCTGAACTGACTCTCTGAAAGATTCGTACAGATAACTTTCCTAGTACGGCGGCGATCGTTCGTTCTGGCGAACGAACCAGAGTCAGCATGGAATGCACAGGGAGAAATGGGAATATTCAGTCGTTGTCCACATTCCTAGCCGGAATCGTCCGCTCGGGCACCGACGGTTGGGTCGGCGGCGTGAGCGAACAGCCCTGCCGCGACAGGACCCACGATGCCGGCTTGACGCGGGCGACGCCTCCCGGTTTGTCGGGTTCTTCCGAGTGGACCCTCAGAGAAGCGTGCGCCGATGCCCCCCGTCCCGATCGCGTCCCGATGACCGACCGCCGCGACGACGACCGGCCTCCCGGTGGTCGATTCTCCAAGCACCGTCCGCCCGGTGCCCGGCGCCCGGGTCCCCGGTCCGGCCACAGGCCGGACGCGGCCCGTCACCCCCGGGAGGGCAGCGACGGCCCAACGGTGCTCTACGGCTGGCATCCCGTGGTCCAGGCCCTGGGCAACGCGGCGCGGGGCCTGCACCGGCTGCTCGCCACCGAGAACGCGGTCGCGCGGCTGGAGGCCGAGTTCGGCGGCGCCGTGCGGATCACACCGGAACTGGTGCGGCCGAGCGACATCGGCCGCCTGCTCGGCCCGGACGCCGTCCACCAGGGCCTGTACCTGGAGGCCGAGCCCCTGCCAGCCCCCGGCCTCGACGACCTGCCCGCCGACGCGCTGCTGCTGGCCCTCGACCAGATCACGGACCCGCACAATGTCGGGGCGATCGTGCGCACCGCCGCGGCCTTCGGGGTGGCCGGGATCGTCACCACGGCGCGCCACGCGCCGGGCGCCACCGGGGTCCTGGCGAAATCCGCCTCCGGCGGCCTGGAGCACGTACCGTTCGTGACCGTCCGGAATCTCGCCGAGGCCCTGATCGCCCTCGGCGAGCGCGGGTTCACCCGGGTCGGCCTCGATTCCGACGCGCCGGAGAGCCTCGACGCGCTGACGGTCGCCCGGCCGCTGGTGATCGTGCTGGGCGCCGAGGGCAAGGGCCTGCGCGAGCGGACCCGGGGCTGCTGCGATGTCCTGGCCCGGATCCCGTTCTCGGGGGCGATCCGCAGCCTCAACGTCTCGAACGCGGCCGCCATCACCCTCTACGCCCTCGGCCGGTCCGGGGGCTGAGGCGCGATCCGGACACGTTCGGAAACCCGAAGCCGGGGCCGGAAGCCGTTCTCCCACCTAGGCAATCTCCGCACCTTGCCGTACAGTGGCGGATGAGGGGGGCGTAGGCTGGAAGGCTGCGCCGGATGCTGGACGATGCGTTTACCTACGGCGGCTGGGCCTTCAGCCTGCTCGCCGTCGGCGTGTGGATTTGGCTCGCACGGCGGGCCTTCCCGAGCTTCGAAACCTTCGTAAGGGGCTTCGACGACGAATTGCAGCTGGGCGCCAGCCCGGAGGAGCGCGCGCGCAGCGCGCGCTGGCACCAGGTCCGTCAGGCCGCCATGGCTCTGACGGCCGTCGCGGCCCTGTGCCTGTCGATCGGGTTCGCGATTCCCGACTGAGCCCGCCGATCCGGCGGCGGCGCCGGCCCTGAACGCCGGGGCCGCCCGGCGCCGGTCGTTCCTGTTCCGGAGGCCCGGCGTGCTGTACCGGAGCCGCCGAACCGCCCCGGAACCGTCCGGGCGCGGCGGGAGACAGTCAGCCGCGCCGCCATCCGCCGAACGTCCGGCCGCCCTCTCTCCCGGGTTCGCGCGGCCCGCCGTCTCCGACATCGCGGCGCGCCTGGAGCGGCTGCCCATGTCGGGCTACCAGCGCAGGATCTTCGCGATCATCGCCTCGGCGTGGCTCGTCGACCAGATCGACGTGGCCCTCCTGACCTTCCTGCTCGGCGCGATCGTGGCGGCGTTCGGCCTGACGCCGACCGAGGCCGGCCGGCTCGCCGCCATGACCTTCGCGGGCCAGCTCGTCGGCAACATCCTCGCGGGCACCGCCTCCGACCGGTTCGGCCGCAGGGCGGTGTTCCAGGTCACCATGGTGGTCTGGGGCCTGGCGAGCCTCGCGGCGGCGGCCGCCTGGAGCCTGCCCGTTCTGATGGCCTGCCGGTTCCTGATCGGGGTCGGCGTCGGCGGCGAGGCGCCGGTGGCTCAGGCGATGGTCTCGGAGATCGTCCCCGCGCAGGTCCGCGGCAAGTACATCGCGATCCTGGAGGGGTTCTGGGCGGTCGGCTACGTGCTCTCGGGCGCGATCAGCTTCTTCGTGCTGCCCTATCTCGGCTGGCGCTGGGCCTTCGTGGTGGTCGGCCTGCTGTCCCTCGTGGTCCTGGCCGTGCGCCGGTCCATGCCGGAATCGCCCCGCTGGCTCGCCGAGGCCGGCCGAGCCGCCGAGGCCGACGCCGTGATGACCCGGATGGAGCGGGCCACGGGACGGCCCCTGCCCCCGGTCGTGCCCGGCCCGGTCGCCGACGCCGCGCCCGGCCCGCGGCTCGGCGCCGTCGCGACCCTGTTCGCGCCCGAATACCGCCTGCGCACCGTGATGGCCTTCGGCCTGTGGTTCTTCGCGCTGATCGGCTTCTTCGGGCTCAATTCCTGGATCGCCGTGCTGCTCAAGGAGCGCGGCTTCTCCATCGTCGGCTCGGTGGGCTTCGTCACCCTGATCACCCTGGGCGGCATCCCGGGCTTCGCCGCGGCGGCCCAGCTGCTGGAGCGGATCGGCCGCAAGCCGACCACCGCCCTGTTCCTCGTCTGCGCGGCGGCGTCGGCCTACCTGTACGGCAACGCCGTCGGCGAGACCTGGCTGTTCGTCTCCGGTTTCGTGATGCAGCTGTTCATGTTCGGCATGTGGAGCTGCCTCTACGCCTACACGCCGGAGCTGTATCCGACCCGAGCCCGGGCCACGGGGGCCGGCTTCGCCTCGGCCTTCGGGCGGATCGGTGCGATCCTGGGACCGATGATCGTGCCGGTGCTCGTGCGCGACTACGGCCCGGCCGCGGCTTTCCAGGTCGGCGCGGGCGGCTTCCTGATCGCGGCCCTGCTGGTCCTCACCCTCGGGGTCGAGACCCGCGGCAAGGTGCTGGAAGCCGTCTCGCACTGAGACGCGTCCGGATCCGGAGGGTCGGGACGCGCGCGGTGGGTGCGGTGCGAAGCCGTGCCGTCGGGCTCCGACCGTTGCATCGGGGCGCCGCCCCGATCGCCCGCCGAAGCGCCGGTGCCCTTTGGAAATCCGGGACGTCCCGGTAGACAGGACGACACCTCTCGAACGCACTGGAGAATCATAAGACCATGCCCGTCGTGGACATGCGCAGCCGCCCGACCTTCCTGCACCGGTTCTTCGGCGCCGAGGCCGGCACGCCGGAATTCGGCGTCGCGCGCTGGCTGAACGCACGGGTCGGCAGCCGGGAGGTCGAGCACTTCACCCGCGGTGCGACGATCGAGGGCTTCCGCGCCGAGATGGACGGGGCCGGGATCGACGTCGCCGTGATGGTCGCCCGCTCGGTCCCGGGGGTGCGGGTCCCGAACGACGCCCTCGCGGCGGCGGCCCGTCACGACCCGAAGCGCCTCGTCGGAATCGCCTCGGTCGATCCGGTCAAGCTCGGCCGCAAGGCCGCCCTGGCGGAGGCGACGCGCGCCGTGACCGAACTCGGCTTCAGGGGGATCAACCTGGATGCCGGCTTCTACCGGGAGGCGATGAAGGCCGACGACGCGCGGCTGCTGCCGCTCTACGCCCTGTGCGAGGACCTCAAGGTCCCGGCCTTCGTGATGTCAGGTCCGACGACTCCGGACCTGCGCCTCAACGACCCCCTGGCGGTGGACCGGGTCGCCAAGGCCTTCCCGAATCTGCCGATCGTGTGCTGCCACGGGTTCTACCCGAACGTCGCCGAGATGGTGACCGTGGCCTTCCGCAACGCCAACGTCTTCGTCTCGCCCGACATGTACACCTTCGCGCCCGGCGGCGGCCTCTACGTCGAGGCGGCGAACGGCTTCATGAAGGACCAGTTCCTGTTCGGCTCCTCGTTCCCGTTCCGGCCGATGGGCCAGGGCGTGGCCGATTTCCGCGCCCTCGGGCTCTCCGAGGAGGCCCTGGAGGCCGCCCTCTGGCGCAACGCCGACCGGCTCCTCGGTCTCGGGCTGGCGTAGGAAACCCGGGTCCGGAGGGTCGGGACCCTCCGCGGGTGCAGCTCGATGGTCGGCCTTCGACCGGTGTCGGGGCTCCGCCCCGACACCCCGCCAAAGGGCCTGCCCTTTGGGAACCCCGTTCTCAGGCGGCCCGGACCCGGGCCAGGAAGCCTTCGACCGCCCCGCGCAGGTCGCCCGCCTGACGGGAGAGGTCGGCCGCCGCCCGCAGCACCTGGGCCGAGCCCTGGCTCGCCGTGCCGGCCGCCGTGCCGACGCCCGCCATGTGGCCCGAGACGCCCCGGGTGTCCTGCGAGGTCTGCGCGGTGGTCCGGGCGATCTCGGCAGTCGCCGCCCCCTGCTGCTCCACCATGGCGGCGATCTCGGCGCCGATCCGGGCGAGGGTGCGGATCACCTCGGTGATGCCGCCGATCGAGCGGACCGAGGCCTCGGTCGATCCGGTGATCTCCGCGACCTTGGCGGCGATCTCCCCGGTGGCGCGCCCCGTCTGCTCGGCGAGGTGCTTGACCTCGGCGGCCACCACCGCGAAGCCCCGGCCCGCCTCGCCGGCCCGGGCCGCCTCGATCGTCGCGTTGAGCGCCAGGAGGTTCGTCTGGCCGGCGATCTGCGAGATCATCGCGACGATCTCCCCGATGCTGCCCGCCGCCTGGGCGAGGCGCTGCACCTCCCCGGCCATCCCGTCGGCGTCCCGGGTCGCGGCGGCGGCGAGGTCGGCCGAGGCCCCGACCTGCACGCCGATCTCCCGGACCGAGGCGGTGAGTTCCTCGGTGGCCGCCGCCACCGTGTCGGCCGAGCGGGCGGCGGATTCCGCGGATCCGGCCACCGCGCGGCTGAGATCGGTCGTGTCCTGGGCGGCCCGGGCCATGCCGTGCGCGGAGGTCTCCAGCTGGGCGGCCGCCGCCGACACCGCCTCCACGATGCCGCCGACCTGGCGCTCGAAGCTGTCGGCGAGGCCGAGCGCGGCCGCGCGCTGGGCGGCGCCGGTCTCCGCGGCGAGCCGGTCCTGCGCGGCCC
>NZ_JBFULS010000083.1:0-17072 GCF_054049775.1 Methylobacterium sp. P5_C11
GCGAAGTCCGGCGTCTCGGGCAGGACCGGTCCGGGCAGGACCGGTCCGTCGAGGCCCTCGAAGGACACCTGCACGGCGCCGGCCTTCACGCCGGCCTTGTCGAGCACGGCCTTGAGCGGCACGCCGGTCCAGCGGGCGCAGCCCATGGCGCCGTTGGCGAGCTGGCCGCCGGCGATGCGCGGCTCGAAGAAGCCGCGGGAATTGCCCGAGCACTGGTTGACCGCGACGATCTCGGTCTGCGGCATCGCCTTGAGGTCGGCGAGCGACAGGGAAAGCGGGCGCTCGACCTGTCCGGTCACCGCGACCCGGAAGGCGCCGGCGTCGATCTCGGTCGGGATGTCGGCGAGATGGTAGCGCACGAAGAACGCGTCGTTCGGCGTGATCGCGCCTTCGTCGAAGACCGCGAACGGCGTCTCCAGCTGCGGCGGGCGCGCGGTCATCTGCAGGAGCGGCCTCTTGCCCGGATAGGCCACGAGCGGCCGCTCGCCGTTGCCGAAGGGCAGCGTCGCGGTGTCGCCCGCCCGTGCGCGCGGCACGCCCCCGGCGGCGGCGAGGGCGCCGAGCGCGGTCAGCCGCATGAAGTCCCGTCTTCCGCGATCGGTCATGGCGCGCTCCTCGTTCAGGCTGTCGCAGCGGCGTTCCGGTTCGGCGCGCCCCGCCTTCGACCGCGGGGCGACGCCTCGGAGGGGATCCCGGTCAGCGAAGGACCGAGAGGTAGTGGATGTCCTGCGTCAGGCAGGTCGAGAGGCGCCACTCGACCGGCCGCTCCTCGAGATCGATGGCGACGCGGTCGATCTCCAGGGCGGGGGTCCCGGCGGGCACCTGGAGCAGCGCCGCCTCGCGGGGCCCGATCGCCACGGCCTTCAGGCGCTCGTTGGCGGTGGCGATCGTGATGCCGTAGCGAGCGGCGTAGAGGCTGTAGAGGGTGTTCGGCAGCTCGAGCTGGGCGATGCCGGGGAACAGGCCGGCGGGCACGCTGATCGTCTCGACCACGCACAGCTTCGCGTCGACGGCGCGCACGCGCTCGATCCGGACCACGCGGGCGGACCGCACGAGGTCGAGGCGCCCGCGCTCGTCGGCGCTGGCGATCGCCTCCGCGATCCCGGTGACCCGGCTCGTGGGCATGCCGGTGCCGTCGCCGTCCGGCCGCAGCTTCAGGAAGCGGAACACGCTCTGCTTGTCGTCGTGATCGGCCACGAAGGTCCCGCGGCCCTGGCGGCGCACCAGCAGGCTGTCGGCGGTGAGCGCGTCGAGGGCCTTGCGCACCGTCCCCTGGCTGACGCCCAGCTCGACGGCGAGCTGCCCCTCGCTGGGCAGGATCTGGCCGGGCTGCCAGACCGCGTCGGCCAGGCGCTTCAGCAGGGTGTCGTAGACCTGCCGGTAGAGCGGGCGGAAGCCGACCGGGCGGGCGCCTCCCGAATCTGCGCGCCCCGAACCTGCCTGCCCTTCGCCTGACCGTTCCATCGCGTGACGACGCAGAGCCCCATCCGTGGGTAGAGCGTCGAAGGTTGTGTCCAGCACCTCTCCCTCCTCTGGCTTACGTGGCTCTGCCGATGGGAGCAATCACAGGTTTTTCCTCCGCACAGGCGATCCGCGTCACAGCGCCCGGATCTCGGCGACGAGGGCTTCGGCGACGTCGAGGCCCGCCTCGGCGGCCCGGCGACGGAGTGCGAGCCGGCGGCTGCCCGGGAGCCGGGCGCCGTCCTGCGTCTCGATCGCGTCCGCCAGCGCCGCGAAGCGCTCCGGCGCGTCCGGGCTGAGCGCCGTCGCGTCGAGGACGAGGATCAGCTGCCCGGTGCCCGGCGGGTCGCCCGCGGCGTCGAGGAACGAGGAGGCCTCGCCGGCGAAGCGCGCGCCGACGAGGCCGGCGGCGAGCAGCTCCACCATCAGGGCGAGCGCCGTGCCCTTGGCGTCGCCCAGCGGCACCATGGTGCCGTCGAGGGCCGCCTTGGCATCGGTCGTCGGGCGCCCCTCCGCGTCGAGGGCCCAGCCCTCGGGGATCGGCTCGCCGCGCTTGGCCGCCCCGACGATGTTGGCGCGGGCCACCTTCGACAGGGCGAGGTCGACGACGATCGGCGCGCGGCCCGGCAGCGGGCAGGCGAAGGCCAGCGGGTTGGTGCCGAACACCGCCTGACGACCGCCCCAGGGCGCCATCGCGGCGGGCGTGTTGGCGAAGAGCAGGGCGACGCAGCCCTGCTCGGCCAGGGCCTCCACCGGGCGTCCGGCCGCGCCGCAATGGTGCGAGCGGCGGATGCCGGCCGCCGCCACGCCCTGCTGGCGGGCGAGGTCCGGCAGCGCCTCCAGGGCGAGGTCGATGGCCGGGTAGGCGAAGCCGTGGGCGGCGTCGACCGCGAGCAGGCCCGGCCGCGGGCGCTCCGCCCGCGGGACCGCGTCGCCCGCGACCTTGCCGGCACGCACCTGCGCCGCGTAGGGCGCCACCCGCGACAGGCCGTGGCCCTTGAGCCCGTCCGCCTCGGCGCCGACCAGGGCGCGGGCGACGCTCCGCGCCGCGGCCTCGGCCGTGCCGCAGCGGACGAGGGCCTCGGCGGCCAGGGCCTCGGCCTCCGACAGTGTGAGGTTCGGCATCGGCTCAGCGCTCCGTGAGGTGGCGACGCACCGCCGCCGCGGTGACGGCGGAGACGCGCACGTTCGATTCCTGCGTCACCCCGGCGATGTGCGGGGTCAGGATCAGGTTGGGCACGTCCGCGAACACGGCGCCGGCCGACGTGTCCAGGGGCTCCCGGTCGAACACGTCCAGCGCCGCGCCGCCGAGATGGCCGGCGCGCAGGGATTCGGCCACGGCGGCCTCGTCCACCACGCCGCCCCGGGCCGCATTGATCAGGATCGCACCCTTGGGCATTCGGGCCAGCGCCGCCGCGTCGATCAGGCCGCGGGTCCGATCGGTGAGGGGCACGTGCAGCGAGAGCACGTCGCTCCCGGCGATCAGGGCATCGAGTGCCAGGGGCCGCACGGGACCGGAGGCCGGGTTCCAGGCCGGGTCGTCCGCGGCGACGAAGGGGTCGTGGGCGGCGATCGCCATGCCGAGGGCCGCAGCCCTCTGGGCGGTCTCGCGGGCGATGGCGCCGAAGCCCACGAGGCCGAGGCGCTTGCCGGAAATCTCGCGGCCCATCAGGGCGTTGCGCGGCCACATGCCGGCCGCGACGCGGGCCGTCGCCCCGTAGGCGCCGCGCAGGAGCAGCATCGCGGTGGCGACCACGTACTCGGCGACCGCGACGTCGTTGGCGCCCGTCGCCGGATAGACCGCGATGCCCCGGTCCCGGCAGGCCGGCCCATCGATGTTGTCGAGGCCGACGCCGAGGCGGCCCACCACCTTGAGGTCGCGGGCGGCGGCGAGCAGGGCGCCGCGCACCTGAGTCCGGTTGCGCACGATCAGGGCGTCGGCCTCCGCAACCGCCGCGGCGAGATCGTTGGGCCGGTCGACGAGGCCGGGATCGTACACCACGTCGAAGCCGGCGAGCTCGGCCGCGATCGCCGCCTCGTCCATGAACTCGCTGATGATGACCTTGGGCATGGAGGGTCCTTCTCAGGTCGCCGGCACGGCAGCGGGGAGGGGGCGACGGAAGGCGGCCGCCGGCTCGCGGGCGGGGATCGCATCCGCCACCGCGTCCTCGTCGTCGAGGAGGTCGAAGTCCGGGGTGATGCGGCCGTCGAGCACCGCGCGGGCATGGGCGAGGTCGATCTTGCCCTCCCAGCGGGCGATCACGAGGGTCGCCACCATGTTGCCGATCGCGTTGGTCACGCAGCGCAGCTCGTTCAGGATGCGGTCTACCCCGATGATCAGGGCGATGCCCGCCACCGGCAGGAGCTGCGAGGCCTGGAGCGTCGCGGCGAGCACGAACAGGATGGCACCCGCCACGCCCGCGACGCCCTTCGAGGTCACCAGCGCGATGGCCAGGATGCCGAGTTCCTGCTCCCAGGTCAGCGGGATGTTGAGGGCCTGGGCGATGAAGCCGATCGCCATGGTCAGGTAGATGCACGAGCCGTCCATGTTGAACGACAGGCCGGCCGGCATCACGAGGCCGGTGACGCTCTTGTCGACCCCGAGCCCGTTGAGCTTGGCCATGATCCGCGGCAGCACCGATTCCGTGCTCGTGGTTCCGAGCAGGATGAACAGCTCCTCGCGGCTGTAGCGGAACAGCTTCCACAGGCTCAGGCCGACGTAGAAGCGCATCACGCCGCCGAGGAAGACCGCGATGAACACGATGAAGGTCAGGTAGAGCGAGACGATCAGCATCCCGTACTGGGCGAGGATGCCGAGCCCGAACTTGCCGATGGTGAAGGCCATCGCGCCGAAGGCGCCGATCGGCGCGAAGTGCATGATCAGGCCGACGACCTTCATCAGCACGTCGCCGAAGGCGTGGACCACCTTGAGCGGGAACTCGCCGCGCCGGCCCAGCATCGCCAGACCCATGCCGACGAGCACCGAGAAGAACATCACCTGGATCAGGTCGCCCTTGGCGAAGGCGTCGACCGCGCTGTGCGGGATGATGTTGGCGATGATCTCCATCGGCGACTGCGCGTGGGCCTTGCCGGCGATGCCGGCGACCAGCTTGGCGTCGAGGCTGTCGACGGTGGCGTTCACACCGTCGCCCGGCCGCAGCAGGTTGACGAACAGGAGGCCCGCGGTGAGCGCCACCGTCGTGGCGACCTCGAAGTACAGGATGGTCTTCAGGCCCATCCGGCCGACGGTCTTCATGTCGCCGACATGCGCGATGCCGACCACGACCGTGCAGAAGATGACGGGGGCGACGATCATCTTGATCAGGTTGATGAACATGTCGCCGAGGATCTTGCAGCCCACGGCGAAATCGGGGGCCAACACCCCGACCGCGATGCCCAGCGCGATGCCGAGCAGGACCTGGCCGTAGATCGACCGAAGCAGCCTCATGCGTTCCTCCAGAATGACGGGACGGAGGCCGCCGCGGTTGCCCCTGCGGTCGTGCGCTCCCTCGTGGTCCTGACCCCGTGGCGTCGGGGCTGCGCCCGCGGACCGGATCGCGGTCCGCGGGCGCGGGACTTGTGCGTCAGGCGCTGCGGTAGAGCTTCGTCATCACGAATTCCCGGTGGCCGAGGGACTCGGCCGCCGTGAGCCGGCCGTTGGCGGTGCGCACCACCATGTCGATGAGCGCGTCGCCGGCCTGCGGGATGGTCATCTCGCGGCTGAGCACGCCCGAGACGTCGACGTCGATATGCTCGCCCATGGTGCGCACGGTGCGGGGATTGCCGGTGATCTTGATCACCGGGACGATCGGGTTGCCGATCACGTTGCCCTGGCCGGTCGGGAAGGTGTGGACCACGTAGCCGGCCGCCGCCATCAGGGTCACGCACTCGGCCGCCGCCGAGGACGTGTCCATGAAGTAGAGGCCGGGTCCCTTGGCGGGGGCCTCCGCCGGCTGCAGCGCGTCGATGAACCGGCACTCGTGGCCGATCTTCTCGAGGTTGCCGAGCGCCTTCTCCTCGATCGTGGTGAGACCGCCCACGATGTTGCCCTTGGTCGGCTGCGAGTCGGACAGATCGTCGGTCTTGTGGGCCTCGATCACGTCGTCCTGGTAGGCTTTCCACATGGTGTACCACTTGTCGGCGATGTCCGGGCTGATCGCCCGCTCGCGACAGAGGTGCTCGGCGCCGGTGATCTCCGAGGTCTCGCCGAACACGCCGTAGATCCCGTGCGGGATCAGCTTGTCGTACATGTTGCCGACGGTGGGGCAGGAGGCGAGGCCGGTGGTGGTGTCGGATTCGCCGCACTTGGTCGAGACCCAGAGGTCGGCGATCGGGCATTCCTCGCGCTGGAGCTCGGTGGCCCACTGCACGAAGCGCTTGGCCTGGTAGCTCGCCTTGGCGACGATCGCGATGTCGCCGTGACCCTCGATGCCGAAGCCAATGACGGGCTTGCCGGTCTTGGCGATGCCCTCGACCACGCGGTTGGTCCACTGGTCCTCGATGCCGATCACCACGACGGCGGCGACGTTCGGGTTCGAGCCGATGCCGATCAGGGTGCGGAAGTGGAGGTCCAGATCCTCGCCGAACTGGAGGCGCCCGTAGGCGTGGGGCAGCGCCATCGTGCCCTTCACGTTGTTGGCGACCGCCTCGCAGGCGGCGTTGGACAGATCGTCCAGCGGCAGGAGCACGACGTGGTTGCGCACGCCGACCCGGCCGTTCTCCCGGCGCCAGCCCATGAAGGTGGCGGCCTCGTAGTTCTGCGAGGCGCGCTTGGTCGCGAGCGCCTGGGTGGCGAACTGATCGGGCGCACCGCCGACGAAGGGGGTGGCGATCTCGTGTTCGAGCTGAGCAGCTTCCTTGAACATCGTCACCTCACCAGCGCTTCGTCTTGACGTTGTGGACGTGGACGTGCTCGCCCTTGGCGACGTCCTTGATGACCTTGCCGATGTCCTGGCCGTACTTGATGGCCGTATCGCCCACCTTCAGATCGGTGAGCGCGACCTTGTGGCCGATCGGGATGTCGTGGCGGACGGCGACCTCGAAGGTGCTGTCGTTCTCGGTGATCACCCCGAAGGCGTCGGTGTTCGCGCTCAGGCCCTCGATCACCGCGACGGCGACGTTGTCCTGGGGGGAATGGGCGAGAAGATGCGGCTTGCGGTGCCCCTCGCCGGACGCGGCGTGGCTGCTCATGCGGTCCTCCTGATCTGCGTCGTCGGCTTCTTAGCGGCGACTAGTCTTATATAAGACCCATGAGATGGCGGACGTCAACGGCCGATTGAGGGGTGCGGGTGATTTCGTTGGTTCGGGGGTGGGGGCGTCCGGTCCTGCGCGGCGCGACGCGCGCCCTCTACAGCGCGGGAGAGGGTTGGGGTGAGGGACGAGACGAGTCGGGATTAAGTGCGCCCGCGCCGGGCGGCCCGGAGAGCCTTTTGTCTGAAGAGCCTCTTGCCTGGAGAGCCTGTTGCGGAGAGGCATGATCCCCCACCCTGTCCCTCTCCCGCACGGGAGAGGGGACCCGCGCCGAGCTCTGCAGCGGTATCGCGTCCCACGAGGAATGAATCGGACAGCCTCGGAAGGCGCGGCATGTCCCGGCTGCCCGCCCTGACGCAGGGACCGATGCGACCCGCGAACGTTCGTTCGGACCGCTCCTCGGAAATCGCGCGCCTCACCCGGCGCATTGTCCGATGCCTTGCCCCGGCCGCCGAGTCTTATATAAGATACATTCCAAACAGAACCCGCCCCGGCGGGACGGGGACCGGGAGGACGAGGATGGCGGTCGCGTACGCGTCTGGCACAGGCCGGGTCGGGCGCCCCCGATGACGGAGACGCTCCTCCTCATCCTCTGCGTCGGCTGCGCCGGCCTGATCTCGGGCCTCACGGGCTTCGCCTTCGCGCTGATCGCCTCGGGCACCCTGCTGTCGATCCGCACGCCCGTCGAGGCGACCGCCCTGGTCCTCGTCTGCAGCATCCTCTCGCAGGCGATCTCGATCCTGCGCCTGCGGACCTGGCCGCCGCGCGGCACCGCCTTCGCGATGATCCTGCCGGGCCTCGTCGGCGCGCCGATCGGGATCCATCTGCTGCACGACCTCGATCCGCGCTTCGTGAAGGTCGCGATCGGTCTCTTCTTGATCCTCTACAGCGGCGGCGTCGCGCTGCTGCGCGCCGATTACCGGGTGGGATTCGGCAACCGCTGGAGCGACGGCGCCATCGGCTTCCTCGGCGGCGTGCTGGGCGGCATCGCCGGCCTGTCCGGCGCCCTGCCGACCGCCTGGAGCCTCGTGCGCGGCTGGGAGCCCCGCACCCAGCGGGCGGTCTACCAATCCTTCACCCTGGTGATGCAGGTCTGGGCTCTGACGATCCTCGTCTACCTCGATCCGCTGCCGCCCGAGCTCCTCGGCGATCTCGCCCTGGCGCTGCCGGTGGTGCTGGTGAGCGTGCTCGCCGGCCTCTCGCTGTTCGCCCGGATCGACCAGCGCCGCTTCCGCACGCTCGTCCTCGCCCTGCTCGCCGCGATCGGCCTGACCACGACGGCCCTGGCGCTGCCCGGCCTGCTGCAGAGCTGAGCGCGGCCGGCGGGGCGTCAGCTGCCCGCCTTGTCGTGAACGGCCGGGAAGAACAGATCCTTCCAGCTCTCCGGCCGGCGCCGGATCGTGCCGGTGCGGGCCATGAAGTCCGCGACCTTGCCGACCGCCCGGGGGGTCGCCGTGAAGGACACCTGCGGGTCGTTCAGGATCTCGGTGATGAGGCCGATATCGCTCCCGTCGCGGGCGAGGCGCACGTAGGCGCGGGCCGCCTCCGCCCTGTCGGCCTCGATCGCGGCGAGCGCCTCGTCCAGGGCGGCCCCGAAGGCCCCGAAGACCTGCGGGTTGGCCGCCGCGAAGGCCCCGGAGGCCCAGACCACGTTGAAGGTCGAGGGTTCGCCCAGCACGTCGAAGCTGTTCAGCACCGTGTGGATGCCGGGCCGGCGCAGTTCCAGCTCCTGGATCGGCGCGGCGGTGAAATGTGCCGTCACCTCGGTGCCCCCGAGGAGGGCCGTCATCCCGTCAGGGTGGGAGAGGGTGACGGTGAGCCGGTCGAGGTCGTTGCGGCGGGCCGCGCCGAACTCCTTCTCGGCGGCCATCTGCAGGAACATCGCCTGGACCGAGACCTTGACGGCGGGGAGCGCGATCTTGTCCCGGTCGGTGAAGTCCGCGAGCGTGCGCACCTTCGGGTTGCTGGTATTCATCAGGAGCGGCATGCTGTTCATCGCCGCCACGCCCTTCACCGCCATGGCGGTGCCCTCGGTCTTCGACCAGAGCAGCACGAGGGGCGGCACGCCGCCGGCCGCGAACTGGATCTGCCCGGAGAGCAGGGCGTCGTTCATCGCGGCCCCGCCCGCGAGGGTGAGGTAGCGGGCCTGGAGCCCCGCCACGCCGCGGGCGGCCGCCGCCTTCTGCAGCAGGCCCTGCTCCTCCATGAGCATCAGCGGCAGGTGGCCGAGGCTCGGCTGGCGGGCGATCGCCACCGCGCCGACCTCCGCCCAGGCTGGACGGGGGCTCATCGCGAGCGCGGCACCGCCCGCCAGAAGGTCGCGTCTRCGCATGTTTCCCCTCCCTCAATCGACGGTGCCCGACCGTCGCGCCGACGCGCTTGGTGGACGCGACCTGCCCCCTCTCCCGCACGGGAGAGGGGACCCCGCGCCCCGTTCGGCAGAGACGGCGCCACGGCCATTCCGTGCCCTGAGACCGCTCTCCTCAGCCGGAGCGGCGGATCGCCGGCGCCGGCACGCTCTCGATCATCACGTTGACGCAGGCCGGCAGGCCGCTGGCATGGGCCGCCTCCAGCGCCGCCGGGAGGTCGGCGGCCTCGGTCACCAGCGCCCCGAAGCCGCCGAGCGCCTGGACGACCGCGTCGTAGCGGGTCGGGAGCAGGTCGCAGTGGCGCGTCCGCTCCGGACCGTAGCTGCGCAGCTGGATCTGGTGCTCGGCGTTCCAGCGCGCGTCGTTGCCCACCACCGCGATGAACGGGATTCGATAGCGCACGGCCGTGTCGAACTCGGCCATGTGGAAGCCGAAGGTGCCGTCGCCCAGCACCGCGACCACGGGGGCGCCGGGGCGCTCCAGGGCGGCGGCGATCGCGAAGGGGATCGACGCGCCGATCGTGCCCGAGACGCCGTTGATCAGCCGGCGCCCGGCGCGGACCAGGGCCTGCGGCCACTGGCCGATCTCCCCGCCGTCGCAGATCAGCGTGCCGTCCGGGTGGCGGTCGAGGAATCCGTCGACCGCACGGCACAGCTCCACCGGGTGCAGGCGCTGCCCCGTCCCGCGCAGATCCGCCCAGCCGGGCGGCCGGTAGGCGAGGGCGGCCCGCGCTTCCCGGTGCCACGCGTCCCAGCGGCGCGGGCCGCCTTGGGCCGTCAGCGCCGCCAGCACCGGCCGCGGATCGGCGAGCCCCGAGACCGCGAGGCGGTCCGCCGGAGCGCGGGCGAGGAGCGGCGGATCGGAATCGACGATGGCGAAGCGGCAGTCGGGCGCAAGGGCGGGGGCGGCGCCGAAGCGCAGGGTGAAGTCGAGGGGCTTGCCCAGGAGCACGAGGAGGTCGGCCCGCGCCAGGATTTCCGCGAAGGCGCCGAGCGCCGGGTCGTTGATCCCGCGCGGGCTCTCCATGCCGACGACCGGCAGGCCGAGGGCTTCCTCCAGCGCCGCTAGGGCGGCCCGGCCGGAGGCGTCGCACAGGGCCGGGCCGCAGGCGACGAGGGGCCGCTCAGCCCCGGTGAGGGCGGCGCGCAGGTCGGCCACGAGATCCGGCGTCGGCTCGGCGGTCCGGATGGCGGCCGCGGCCCGGTCCGGGATCCGCACCGAGGCGGCGGGGACGGCCCTGTCCAGCAGGTCGACCGGCAGGCTGAGATGGACCGGGCCGGGCCGCCCCTCGCGGGCGATCCGGAAGGCCCGGGCCAGGTCCGGCCCGAGGGCGGCGACCGAGCCGGCGGTCCAGGCGGCCTTGGTCATCGGCCGGGCGATGTCGGCCTGGGCCAGCTCCTGGAAGGCGCCGCGCCCGAGTTCGGACAGGCCGGCATGGCCGGAGAGCAGCAGAACGGGCGAGTCCGCGGCGAGCGCCGTGGTGAGCGCCGCCGCGCCGTTGGTGTGGCCCTGCCCGCCGGTGACCAGCGCGACGCCGACCTCGCCGGTCAGCCGGCCCCAGGCGTCGGCCATGTGGACGCAGGCCGCCTCCTGGCGGGTATGGACGAGGCTGATCCCGGTCTCCAGCAGGGCGTCGAAGACCGGCATGATGTGGTTGCCCGACAGGGTGAAGATCCGGGTGACGCCGAGCGCCTCCAGGGTCCGGGCCACGATGTCGGCGCCGCGCAGGGTCTGCATGGCTCAAGTCCCCTCAGGCGGCCGCGTCGAGGAGAGAGCCCCCCGGCCGCACATGGGTGAAGTGCACGGGCTCCATCGCAACGTCGAGCGCCCCGCCGCGCTGACGCACCACGGTGTAGTGGGAGGTCGCGAGATCCGAGGCCTCCGGGAAATCCTCGCGGAAATGGGCGCCGCGGCTGTCGGTGCGGGCGAGCGCCGCCCGGGCGACGGCCTGCGAGACCAGGACGAGGTTCTCGAGGTTCAGCCGGTCCATCCAGGTCAGCGCGTAGCGGCGGTCGCCGTCCGGCGCGCCGGCCCGGGCGACCGCGTCGGAGAGGCCGTCGAGGGTGGCGAGCGCCCGGGTCAGGCCGGCCGCGTCCCGCAGGATGCCGACATCGGCCCACATCGTCTCGTAGAGCGCCTCGCGGATCTCGGGCAGCGACCCCGCCGGCCGGCCGAGCGGGCCGTAGGCGCGGGCGAGGCCCGCCGCGATGGCGGCGGGGTCGGGCTCGGCGAGGCGGCCCTCGCGCCGGACGGCCCGGGCCATGGACTGGCCGGCCAAGCCCCCGAACACCGTGGAATTCGCCACGCCGTTGCCGCCCAGCCGGTTCGCCCCGTGGACGCCGCCGGTATCCTCGCCGGCCGCGTAGAGGCGCGGCAGCGCGGTGGTGCAGTCGACCGCGAACTGGAGGCCGCCCATCATGTAATGGGCCGTAGGGATGACCTCGACGAGGCCGCCCGCGAGGTCGAAGCCGCAATCGGCGCAGCGCTCGACCATGCCCTTGAACCGGCGGCGCACGTCCTCGGGGCCGAGATGGCTCATCTGGATGTGGACGCCCCCGCTCGGCGTGCCGAACCCCTCGCGCAGCCGCCGCATGATCGAGCGGCTGACCACGTCCCGGGTCGCGCGCTCGGCCCGCGGATCGTAGGCCTCCATGAAGCGCTGGCCGGTGGAATCGAGGAGCCAGCCGCCGGCCCCGCGCAGGCCCTCCTCCAGCACCGTCCCGGTCATGCGGGTGCCGGCGCCGGCGAGCAGGCCGGTCGGGTGGAACTGCACCATCTCCATGTCGCGCAAGGGCAGCCCGGCGCGCAACGCCATGGCGAGCCCGTCGCAGGACTTGTCGCCGGACGGCGTGTGGTACTTGTACATGGTCGGCCCGCCGCCGGTGGCGAGCAGCACGGCCTTGGCCCGCACCAGCTTCGGCACGCCGGTGCGCATGTCGAGCATCAGCACGCCCGCCAGCCCCGACCCGTCCCGGGCCGGGATCAGCTCCAGGGCGCGGTGATCCTCCAGGCGGTGCACGTCCCGCCGCCAGACCTGCTCGGACAGGCGGTTGATGATCTCGATGCCGGTGAGGTCGCCCTTGTGCACCGTCCGGTCGAAGGTCTGGCCGGCGAACGCCTTCTGGTGGACGCTCCCGTCCGGGTTGCGGTCGAAGAAGCAGCCGAGCTCGGTCTCCAGCTCGCGGATCCGCACCTGCGCCTCGGTGACGAGCGTCCAGGCGAGCGCCTGGTCGTTCAGCCACTTGCCGCCCTCGATCGTGTCCATGAAGTGCCGCTCGACCGAGTCGCCCGGCGCCAGCGCGACGTTGTAGCCGCCCTGGACCATGCGGGTGCAGCCGCACTTCCCCAGCAGACCCTTCACCGCGACGGTGACGTCGAGGTCGGGCGCGACCTTCTTGGCGTGGAGCGCGGCGAACAGCCCGGCCCCGCCGGAGCCGAGGATCAGGATGTCGGTCTCGACCTGTTCGAGGCTCATCGGGCCTCCTCCAGGGAAGCCAGCACCGCGTCGCGCCGGGCGGCCACGTCGCGCTGCACGTCGGCGAAGAGCGAGCCGCCGTGCGAATCCATGCCGACCAGCAGCGGCCCGAAATCGCGGATCGCGAACTGCCACAGGCTCTCGGGGTGGAGATCGTCGAGATCGACGTCCACGATCGTCTCGATCCAGGTGGTCTCCAGGGCCGCCGCGCCGCCGACGATCGCCAGGTAGGCGCCGCCGCGCCGCGCGAAGGCGTCGAGGGTCGCCGGCCCCATGCCGCCCTTGCCGACGATGAGGCGCACGCCCTCCCGCTCCATCAGGGCGTCGGTGAAGCGCTCCATGCGCATCGACGTGGTGGTGCCGATGCAGAACGGCGCGAAGCCGACCGGCGCCTCGTTGGAGACCGGGACGCGGTGCACGTTCGGCGCGGTGTGGATCACCGCGTGGCCGTCGAGGTCGAGCCGGGTGCGGCGGTCCCGGTCGAACATGTGGATCAGGGTCGCGTCGCGGATGCCGAACAGCCAGCGCCGCAGGGTGACGGTGTCGCCGATCCGGAGCGCCCGGATCTCGGCCTCGCCGGCCGGCATGTCGAGGACGTGGTGGGCCACGGTCTGCTCCTCAATCGAACGCGATGCCGCCGGGCGTGAACGTCGCGCGGGCGCGGCGGGCCGAGTGGCACTGGATGTTCACGGCGACCGGGTTCTGGGTGATGTGGGTCGCGGCGAGTTCGACATGGACAGCGAAGCTCGTCGACCGGCCCCCGAGCCCCTGCGGGCCGATGCCGAGCTCGTTCACCGCCCGCGACAGCTCGGCCTCGATCCGGGCACCTTCGGGATCGGCGCAGACCGAGCGCAGCGGCCGGGTCGCCGCCACCTTGGCGAGGTGCATGCACAGGTCCGAGGTGCCGCCGAGCCCGACGCCCACGATGGTCGGCGGGCAGACCCGGCCGCCCAGTTCGATCACCCGGTCGATGACGAAGCGCTTGGCCGCGCCGATCCCGTCCGAGGGCAGCAGCATCTGCAGGAAGGAGCCGTTCTCGGAACCCGAGCCCTTCGGGATCATCTCGACCGCCACGGTCTCGGGCCGGTCGTCGAAGTCGACGTGGATGATCGGCACCCGGATGCCGCAGGAGGTCTGCTCGTTCTTGCGGGTGATCGGATGGACCACCGAGGAGCGTAGGGAGAACTCCTTCGTGGCCCGCTCGCAGCCGCGCCGGATCGCGGCCTTGAGCGCGGCGCCGTCGAAGCGCACGTCGGCGCCGATCACGACGTTGTAGATCGGGATGCCGGTATCCTGGCAGAGGATGTTCTTCGTGCGCTCCGCGACCGCGACGTTCTCCACCATCGTGTCGAGGATGGCCCGGCCCGTGGCGCTGGTCTCGGTGCGCTGCAGGTCGGCGAAGCCCGCCTTGATGTCGGGCGGCAGGATCTTCAGGGCGCGGACGTAGAGGTCGCGGCAGACCTCCTCGAATTCGCGGATGTCGAGATCCATGGCGGGTCTCCGGTGGCGGGGGCGATGGGCGCGGGGCGGGGGTCAGGCCCCGCTGAGGAGGAACAGGAGGCCGACCGCGAAGGCGGTCGCGAGGCAGCCGGAGACGACGAGGGCGGTGCGCTCGCGGTAGCGCAGCCACTCGATGGCGAGCACCCGCAGCCCCAGCGCCATGTGGACGGCGAGCGCACAGACGAGGCCCCACTCGGCGGTGCGGACGAAGCCGTTCTGGGTGAGGCCGAGGAAGCTCTCGAGCCGGTCGGCGCCCCGGAGCGCGGTGCCGAGCGCGATGAAGTGCATAGGCAGGAACAGCGCCAGGGCGATCCCCGAGAGGCGGTGGATCAGCGCGGCGGCGAAGCCGGGGCGGCGCAGGGACGCGCGGGTCAGGCCGGTCCGCAGGGGAGGCGTCGTGGAAGCCCTCATGCCCAGTACACCGCCAGCGCCGCCCGCAGACCCAGCCCGGCGAGCAGCGCCGACAGGGCGATCATCGCGAGATCGAGAGAGCGGCCGCGCCAGCCGGTCCACTCGCGCAGGATGCTGCGCAGGCCGATCGGGGCGTGGATCGCGGCGGCCAGCACGAAGACCGCGTAGAACAGCAGGAAGGCCAGATTGCCCTGCGTCCGGCCCAGGATCTCGCCGGCCGTGAGCCCGCCGCGCACCGCGTACAGGATCGTGCCGAGATGGACCGCGACCGTGACCGCGAGGATCGCCGCCGTGCCGCGCTGGGCGAGGTACAGGAGCGGGCTCATCCGCGCCTCCAGAACCGGCGGAGCGCCGCCTTGCCGGTCTCGCGCTTCAGGCCCGCGATCGAGAAGGTCGGGCTCAGGCCCTTCGGGCAATGCTCGGTGCAGCTCATGTGGCTGTGGCAGGAATGGCAGCCGGCATCGCCCGCCACCGCGGCGAGCCGCCCGTCGCGATCCTGGTCGCGCACGTCGTTGACGAGCGTCCAGGCCCGGTTGAGGGCCGCGGGCCCGAGGTAGTCGGGATTCCAGCTGACGACGTCGCAGGCCGCGTAGCAGACGCCGCAATTGATGCACTCGATGCCGGCATCGACCTCCTGGCGCGCGGGCGAGTCCGGCGCGACCGTCGCGAAGTCGTCGGGCGGGTTCTCGCCCGGCTCGAAATAGCCGTGGGCGCGGCGCCACTTCTCGAAGAAGGGCTCCATGTCGACCGCGAGGTCCTTGACCACCGGCAGGTTGCGCAGGGGCTCCAGGGTCAGCATCCCGTCCGGCGCGACCGCGGCGACCCGGGTGCGGCAGGTCCAGCGCGGGCGCCCGTTCACCGTCATGCCGCAGGAGCCGCACATGCCGACCCGGCAGGCGAAGCGGTAGGCGAGCGTCGGGTCCTGGTCGCGCTGGATCTCGGTGACGACGTCGAGCACCGTCTGGTTGGCCCGGCGCGGCACCACGTAGTCCGCGACCGCGTCGCCCCGCCGGACGCGCACCCGCAGCGCCTCGGTCGCGCTCGGCCCGACGGCGGCGTGACCGACGGGGACCGTCACCGCGTGGCCTCCTTCGGGGCATCGCCCGCCGCCGGCGGGGGGAAGAACAGCTCGCTGTCGCTGGCGGCCGTAGCGGAGACCAGGCCGGCGCGGTTCATGTAGGCGAGATAGGCGGTCATGCGCTCGGGCTTGGTGGTCCAGGTGTTCTGCGGTGCGCGGATGAGGGCTTCCGCCTCCGCCGGCGAGATCTTCGCGCCTTCCGCCTTGATCCAGAGGGCCGCGGCCTTCGCCGGATCGTCCCGGATCAGCTTCAGGCTGTCTTCGAGCGCCGCCAGGAAGGACGCGGTGACCTTGGGATTGGCCGTGACGAAGCGCGAGGAGGCCCAGACGAGGTTGAAGGTGTGGGGACCGCCCATGACGTCGTAGCTGTCGAGCACCTTGTGCGCCCGCGGGTCCTTCAGCTCCATCTCCTGGAAGGGCGGGGAGCCGAAATGCGCGGTGATCTCCGAGCGGCCGCCCATCAGGGCGGTCTGCGCGTCCGGGTGTCCCATCGAGACGGTGAGCGGATCGAGCTTGGCCTGCTGGCCGGGTCCGAAGGCCTTCTCGGCGGCCATCTGCAGGGTGATCGCCTGGATCGAGGTCTTGGCGGTCGGCAGGGCGATCTTGTCCTGCGGCCCGAAATCCGTGATCGACTTGACCGCGGGATTGGTGGTCACCAGCCAGAGCGGCATCGCGTTCAGCGCCGCCACGCCCTTGACCTTGATGTTGCCCTGCGTCCGGCCCCAGATCGTCAGGAAGGGGCCGACGCCGCCGGAGGCGAAATCGAGGTTGCCGGAGAGTAGGGCCTCGTTCATCCCCGAGCCGCCGGTGAAGCGCAGCCACTCGGCCTTGACGTCGAGGCCGCGCGCCTTGGCCTGCTTCTCCAGCAGGCCCTCCTCCTCCATCACGGTCAGGGGCAGGTAGGAGATTCCGAATTGCTTCGCGAGCCGCACGGTCGAAACCTCGGCGCGCGCCGCGCCGAGCGCCCCACAGAGGGCCGCGACCGTCCCGACGAGCCGGATGATGCCCCGTGCCGTCATGGCGTTCCTCACCTGTTTTCGCGCCGATCTTGGCTCTCGCGAGTCCGCCGGCGTCTGATCGAACGATACGCCCCGCGCGTGCGCTGTCAACACTCATATGTCATATACATGACCCGAGGCAGGTCACGGGGGTGGGTCGCGTCCGCTGGGCGCGATCCTCGGTCGCCGTCCCGTCCGGGACGACGCGCATCAGACGGTTCACGATGCGGGCCGCAGGATCCGGACGGGCGGATCGCGGGACGCTTGCGCCGGATGATCCGCCGGCGGGCCTGTCCTCAGGCCTGCATGCCCCAGCGCTGGACGGTGCGGCGCTCGATGGTCTGGAAGATCAGGTTCTCGACGACGAGGCCGATCAGGATCACGGTCAGCAGCCCGGCGAACACGTTCGGGATGTCGAGCATGTTCTTGTTCTCGAAGATGAACCAGCCCAGCCCGCCCGCCCCGGACGACACCCCGAAGACCAGCTCGGCGGCGATCAGCGTGCGCCACGCGAACGCCCAGCCGACCTT
>NZ_JBFULS010000084.1:0-16682 GCF_054049775.1 Methylobacterium sp. P5_C11
CCTGCGCGACGTTGCGGACGATCTCCTGGGTGGCCGCGCCCTGCTGCTCCACCGCGGCGGCGATCGAGGTCGCCACGCCGCTGATCTCCCGGATCCGCTCGGTGATGCCGCCGATCGCGGTCACCGCCTGCCCGGTCGAGGCCTGGATCTGGGCGATCTGGCCGGAGATCTCCTGGGTCGCCTTCGCGGTCTGCTCGGCCAGGGCCTTGACCTCGGCGGCCACGACCGCAAAACCCTTGCCCGCGGCGCCGGCGCGCGCCGCCTCGATGGTGGCGTTGAGGGCCAGCAGGTTCGTCTGGCCGGCGATGTTCGAGATCAGGCCGACCACGTCGCCGATCCGCGAGACGGAGGCGCTCAGCTCCTGCACGCGGGCGCTGGTCTGATCGGCGTCGGAGACGGCGCGCTGGGCCAGATGCGCGGAGCCGTCCACCTGCCGGCCGATCTCCTGGACGGAGGAGCCGAGCTGCTCGGCCGCCACCGCCACGGTATTGACGTTGGAGGCGGCTTCCTCGGCGGCGGCCGCCACCGTGGTCGACTGGCTCGACGTCTCGGACGCCGTGGCCGACATGGCCCGGGCGGTCGCCTGGAGTTCGGTCGCCGACGATGAGACCATCCCGACGATCCCACCGACGGCAGCTTCGAAACGATCCGCCATCTGGCGCATCCCGACCTTGCGCTGCTCCTCGGCGGCGATGCGCGCCTGCGGCGTCTCTTCCTCGAGCTGGCGGGTCCGGACGAGGTTGTCCTTGAACACCTGGACGGCCGCGGCCATGGATCCGATCGCGTCGCGACGCTGCCGGTAGGGCACCGCCGCTTGCACATCCCCGCCGGCCAGCCCGCTCATCGCCTACGTCATGGTCTGGATCGGTCGAGAGACCCGCAGCAGACCGAAGGCGGCGGCCGCGCAGGCGGCAGCGAGCGCCAACACGACGGCGACACAGGCGGCCTGCATGGCAGCATCGTCCGCGATCAACGATGCATCCGCTTCACGACCGGACCCCTGCTCGTTGAGGGCGACATCCCGCGCAAGGTTGGCGCAGGCGTCGTCATAGAGGCTCGCAGTCTCGGCACCGCCCATGAGCCTGAGAGCCAAATTGGTCTCGCCCACTTCCATCAGACGACCCATTTCGGCGTCTGCTTGCGCGAAACGTGTCCAGCTGACGGCGAACGCTTCATAGAGCGCGCTCCTCGTTCGAGGAGATGAGCGGTTCGTAGCTTGTCCGCGCCTGGGCGAGCTTGTCGTGCGTCTTGATCAGCGCCGCCTGATTCTCAGCCAGTCGCGTGGGGGTGCTGGACAAGATGAGCAAACGCAATTGCTTGATCCGCAATTCCGATGCCGCCGCCCGGATCTCGTTTACCGCGACGACCGACGGCAGTCAGTTGGTAGCGACCTCGCTGATGCGGCGCCGGATACCCACGAGCTTGGCGATCGACAGCACGCCTTGGCATGCGGCGATGAGGGCCAGAAGGCCAAAGGCAGCGGCGAGCGATGTCTTGAGTGAAAGATGCGGGCGCGTTGACCGGGTCGGCGCGGGAGAGAGAGGATGGCGCTCCGCGCGAATGAACATCCGTTATACGAACGTCGGTCTTTCACAGCTTCGACTTGGACAACCTTATAGGTGGTCACATCGGGGGATCACGTTATCGCGCGATGCAATATTTTATGACAGGACGGTCGAGCCGAGCACCGTTTCCGATGTCGTAGCCGATACTTGCTCGCAGACAGAGGCAGCGCGGTGCCGGAGTCGAACGCATTTTGCAGCGTTCGCGCCCTCGGGACTCGCGCGTCTCCGGGCGCGACCGTTTCAGTCCGACCGGCCGTCACGATCGCGGCGAATGCTGCGGCGCACCGCCAGGAGCTGCCAGAGGCCCAGTCCGAGGGCCAGGGCGAAGACGAGGCCGATATCGAAGGCGGCGAACAATCCGTCGCTCACCGAAGGTCTCCGCGCCCCAGGATCACGACGGCGCCGAGCGGCCGAACGCCTCACGCTCGCGCATCCGCTCGATCAGGTCGAGGACATGCACGACGCGGCCACCGACGTCCCACCAGGGCCGCAGCGCCGGACGCTGACGCAACCGCACGAGCGGGTCGCGCGCGACGGCCTCGATCAGAAATGCCGTTTGCGCCAGGGGCGGAGCGTCGAGGGCTGCGGAATCTGCGTCCGCCGGCGCATGGAGCGCGCGGGCGATCAGCGCCAGCTTGCGGCCCGTGCCGACGCGGGCGCGACATCGGACGGAATCGTGGTCGTGCGCGGCCACCTCGCGGCCGATCTCGGCATAGATCAGGGCCGCCGCCCGGATCGAAGGCCGGCAGCCGCGAGGCAAGGCCGCGATCCCGGCCTCCGCGCGGGCGTAGAGTCCGTCCGCTTCGCCGAGCAGCCGGGCCACCACGGCGGACAAGGCCGGACTCGGCTGCGGATTTGCGAGAAACGCGTCCGGATCGAGCCCCGCAGCCCGCATCCAGTCCAGCGGCAGGTAGAGGCGACCCATCCGGGCGTCCTCGCCCACGTCGCGCGCGATATTGGTGAGCTGCATGGCCGCGCCGAGATCGCAGGCGCGGGCCAGGGCGTCGGGATCCCGCGTGCCCATGATCAGCGCCATCATCGCCCCAACCGATCCGGCGACCCGCGCCGCGTAGGCGTGGAGGGCGCCGAGGTCCGCGTAGCGCCGGCCCTCGGCGTCCCAGGCGAACCCTTCGATGAGGGCGCGCGGCAGCGCCTCCGGGATCGCGTAGGCGGCAACAATTTCCGAGAACGCCCGGTCGGCCGGGGCATCGGCCGGGCTGCCGGCATAAGCCAGGCCAATCCGTGCCTCGAGCCGCGCGACGGCACCGCGTCGGTCGGATGGGCTCTCCGCCCCGTCGACCAGGTCGTCTGACAGACGGCAGAAGGCGTAGAGGCCGTAAGCGGCCTCGCGCACATCGCCCGGCAGCAGCTGGCCGGCGGCGAAGAAGCTTTTCGAGCCGGCGCGGATCGCGACCCGGCAGGCGGTCCGGTCCGCCGCGGCGGCGAATTCAGGCGGTAACGCGGGCATCGGGGACCACGCTGTCGAGGATGCGGGCGGAGGAGAGCACGCCGGGCAGCCCCGCACCCGGATGGGTGCCGGCACCGACCAGATAGAGGTTGCGGATCGCGCTCGACCGGTTGTGCGGACGGAACCACGCCGACTGGGTCAGCACCGGCTCCAGGCCGAAACCCGAGCCGCGGTAGCTCAGGAAATCGTCCTGGAAGTCCAGCGGCGTCGTCACCTTCGAAGTGACGATGGCCTCGGACAGGCCAGGCAGCACGCTTGCCTCCAGCATCGCGGCGATCCGGTGCCGGTACGGTTCGGCGAGGGTCTGCCAATCCTGGCCGCCCGCGAGATTCGGCACGGGCGCCAGCACGTAGAAGGCGTCGCACCCTGCGGGCGCCAGGCTCGGATCGGTGGCGGTCGGCCGATGAAGATAGAGGCTGGCATCCTCGGCCAGCACCTTGCGGTCGAAGATGTCGGCCAGCAGCTCGCGATAGCGCGGCCCGAGCATGATCGTATGGTGATCCACGTCCGGATAGCGCCTTTTGGTGCCGAAATACCAGACGAACAGGCCCATCGACGAGCGAGCGCGCCGGAATCGCCCCGGGCTCCAGCGCTTGGCCTCGGGCAGCAGGCGCGCATGGGTCACAGCCGAATCGGCGTTCGAGACCACGAGGTCGGCGGCGATGGTCTCGCCGCTGGTGAGCGTCACGCCCGTGGCTGCGCCTTCATCCACCTCGATGCGTGCGACCTCGACCCCGAGGCGTACCCGCCCACCCTGCGTTCGGATCAGGCGCACCAGCCCGTCGACCAGCTGTCCGGTCCCGCCCATGGCGAAATGGACACCCCAGCGCCGCTCCAGGTCGGCGATCAGGCAGTAGATGGCGCTGGCCCGGAACGGATTGCCGCCGATCAGAAGGGGGTGGAAGCTGAAGACCGTGCGCAGCCGCTCGTCGCGGATGAAGCGCGCCACCACATCGTGCACCGAGCGGTGTCCCGACAGTCGCAGCAGGTCCGGCGCGATCTTCAGCATCGATCCGACGCTGCCGAACGGGACGTGGCCGAGTTGCTCGAAGCCGATGCGGCAGACCGCCCGGCTGTGAGCCATGAAACGCTCATAGCCTTCAACGTCGTCCGGCGCGAAGCGCGCGACTTCGGCCCGCATCCGCTCCAGGTCGCCGCTATAGGCGAAGGACGTGCCGTCGGCGAACCGGATCCGGTAGAAGGGATCCATGGGGACCAGCGTCACGTCGTCCGAGAGCTGGTGCCCGGCCAACTCCCAGAGCTCCGCGAAGAGCTGCGGGGCCGTGACGATCGTCGGACCAGCATCGAAGGTGAAGCCGTCCTGGCGGTGGACACGGGCACGGCCACCGGGCTGCTCGAGGCGTTCCAGCACCGTCACGCGGTAGCCCCGAGCCCCCAAGCGCACGGCTGCCGCGAGGCCGCCGAAGCCGGAGCCGACCACGACGGCGTGGGGGCGCCGATCGATTTCTTGCGCAACCCGATGGTCGATCGCGAGTGTCAACATTGCTTGACACTACCGCGGCAGTTTGACGGCGCGCAAGGCCGAAATGTCGCCTGCGCCGAACCTGTATCGCGGTGCGCTCAGAACTCACCGGCCAGACCGGACCGGACGCCGACCGCATTGTCGCCTCCAGAGGCGACGCCGGCGGTGACGGCGATCGGAACGCAGCAGGTCGGCAACCGGTGGGCGACGGCCATGCCACCCGCCCATTCGCCGCGGTAGGTGGCACCGTTCGCGGCCCAAGTGGTCTTGCCGGGCGCAGACGGCATCGGGGCCGTCGCCATCGCGATGGCCATGGCGACGCCCTGCCGAGCCTCCTTACGGGTCTGAATGGCGTAGCGCTGAACCGAGTCGGTCTTGGCCTCCAGGTTGTTGACCTGCGCCTGGACCGAATCGATCCGGTTGCCGAGGCGGGCGATCGTCGACGGGCCGTAGGCGGAGGCCGCGAGATTGCCGCTGGCGTCGGTGGTGACGAAGGCCGTCACGCCATTGTGGGCGGCAGCGCTCGCCTGGGAGGCGACCCCGGCCAGCGTGTAGGTGTTGGCAGCATTGCCGATCGCCACTTGGTTGGCGTTCGTCGTCTTGACGTTGTCCCCAATCGCGATCGTGTTGGCCTGATTGGCGGCCGCCCCGTTGCCGAGCGCGACGCTGTTGTTGCCGGCCGCCGAGGCCGCCGCGCCGATCGCGGTGGATCCGGTCCCGGTCGCCCCGGCGACGAAACCGAGCGCGGTGCTTCCGGCCCCGCAGGCAGCGGATGCCGTACCGGCGGCGGTTCCGCCGAGCCCCTGGGCGCTGGCCGCGTAGCCGAGGGCGACGCTCCCGGTGGTGGCAGCGCTCGCGCCGGTGCCCGCGGCCGTCGATGTCGTTCAGGCTGCGCTGGATCCGTAACCGACCGCAAGGGCGTCGCTGCCGATGGCGATCGGCGCGGTCTATCCGCTTGTGTTGTTGGCAGTGATGCCGGTGACGCTGGAGAGCTGGGACAGCCTCAGCTCGCTGATGACCGTCTGACCCTGCGATTGCGTGAGGTTGCCGGTCAGGAAGTGGATGCCCTGGCCGGAGCCGCCCCCCGTTCCACTCCCTCCGGTTCCACTCACTCCAGTTCCACCGCCGCCGGGGCCACCGCAGGTACCGCAATTGCCCGTTGTACCCGCGGTGCCGAGTGTGACACCGGTGCCGAGAAGTCCATCGCCCGGACCGGTCGTCCCGACCAGAACGCCGGTTCCGAGTACGCCGCCGCTGGTCGTCCCGACGTTGAGACCGGTCTCCAAGATCCCGGTTCCGGGTGCGGTGGTACCGACGGTCACGCCTGTCCCGAGGATGCCGCCGCCGCTGGTGGTGCCGACGTTGAGTCCAGTCCCGAGGATGCCACTGCGCGGGCAACTGGATCCGATCGTGATACCGGTGCCCAAGATACCATTCGTGGTTGTATCCAGCGTTCCGCGCAGGAGCTGCGCGAGCGCCGGCGTCGCCAGGGCCGTGCAGATCAGGAGGCCGGCCGCGATCGGCGTGATCCGCGCGAGGCGCGGCTTTGCGATCGCGGCCATCGCGGTTCGCGGCAGAGCCGGGACGATGGTCGAGGGACGCATTTGAGACTCCATCGCTGCGCGGCCGAACACGATTCCGGACCGACCCTGATCCCTCAGGTGGTCAAGCAGGCACGAATGCAGCTTCTGGTAGAATGATTAATCCAACTTTCGATTGTATCTCTGAAGCTGTTTTCCCGCGCGACGACCCTGCCCACCTTCACGCGCGGCAGCTGAGCCGGCCGCCTCAGAAAACGCGTGTTTGCGCGGCGATATCGCGCCGCAAAGGGGTTATAGGAGCTTGGAAATCCGAGCTTTCGGCAGGGAACGGACGCGTGATGGACGGTCGGGGTCAGACCATTTTCGTGGCGGGCCATCGGGGCATGGTGGGCTCGGCGATCGTGCGTCGCCTGCGTGAGCTGGGACACGCGCGGATCCTCACGGCGGATCGGCGGAGCCTTGACCTGCTGGACCAAGCGGCGGTGCGGCGCTTCTTCGCGGAGAACCGCATCGATCAGGTCTATCTCGCCGCCGCGAAGGTCGGCGGCATCCACGCCAACAACACCTACCCGGCCGAGTTCATCCACGAGAACCTGCTGATCCAGGCAAACCTGATCGACGCCGCGCACACGCACGACGTGGACCGTCTTCTGTTCCTGGGATCGTCCTGCATCTATCCGAAGCTCGCCCCGCAGCCGATGCGCGAGGACGCCTTGCTGACCGGGCTGCTCGAGCCGACCAATGAGCCCTATGCGATCGCCAAGATCGCCGGGATCAAGATGTGCGAGAGCTACAACCGCCAGTATGGGCGGCGCTACCGCAGCGTCATGCCGACCAACCTCTACGGACCGAACGACAACTTCCACCCCGAGAACGCCCACGTTCTGCCGGCGCTGATGCGCCGTCTGCACGAGGCGAAGCAGGAGGGGCGCGCGAGCGTCACCGTATGGGGCACCGGGCGCGCGATGCGCGAGTTCCTGCACGTCGACGACATGGCGCGGGCCAGCGTCTACGTGATGGAGATGGATGACGCGGTCTACGCGCAGAACACGCGGCCGGACCTGTCCCACATCAACGTCGGGACCGGCGAGGATTGCACCATCCGGCAACTGGCCGAGGCTCTGGCGCGGGTGATCGGCTACGAAGGGCAGCTCGCGTTCGACGCGACCAAGCCGGATGGCACGCCGCGCAAGCTCATGGACGTGTCGCGGCTTCGCGCCATGGGCTGGCAGCCCGAGATCGCCCTGGAGGACGGCCTGCGCCAGACCTACGGCTGGTTCCTGGAGAACCACGCCACGCTCCGAAGCTGAGCGGAGCGCCGACATAGCCCGGGCTTGAACCAGCCCATCGCCACCGATCCTCCGTTCCGGGAGAAGACGGATCATGGCCCACCGGCCGCCCGACGACAGCGCCGACGCGCGCCGGCGGAAGTTCCTTCAGAGCTTCCCGAGCTTCGACGCGAACAGCCGCTTTCCCGCGCCCTATGTGCAGTTCGCCGGCAAGCCCCTCGCGGAAGCGGGTGGTCAGGGCTGGCGCTATGACGCCCTCGGCTACCGCAACGACGCGCATGCGGATACGCGGACCGCATCGGAGACGCTGCGGGTCTTCGTCGTCGGCGACAGCACCCTGATCGACGGACAGGTCTTCGCCGACACGGTGCCGGGCCGGCTGGAGACCCGACTGAAGCAGGCGCACGGGTCGGGCGCGCGCGTCTACAATTTCGGCTCCGTCTCGGCCTGTCTGAACCAGATGATCGCCCTGATCACGACGCGGCTGATGGATCTCCAGCCCGACGTCATCCTGATCGTCGGCGGCGCGACGGATATCTTTCAGCCCTGGAGCTTCGACCCGCGGGCCGGCATTCCCTACAACCACTTCGCGAACGAGAGCCTTTACGACTACTTCTTCGATCCGAGGAAGTCGGCCGACGACGCGGAGGCCCTGTCGTATGACGGCCTGCAGGCAATGATCTTCAACCGACTCGAGAACCTGCGGTCGCTCACGAACTGGCAGTCCGACATCTGGGAGTGGGAGGTGGTGCGGCAGTTCGAGCTGGCGCTGAAGCGCCTGGCGCGGCTCGCGCCCGGGATCGGCGCGCCGGTCCGGTTCCTCCTGCAGCCTACGGTGGCGCGCAAGAAGGCCCTGGCGGGAGCGGAGACGGCGGCCGCGTCCGGCGCATTCCTGACCTATCTCGACCGCCAGTACGAGCGCTTCGAGAGCGTCCTCGGCCGGCTCGACGCGGCCGGCTTAGCTTTCGCGGTGCGGGACCTGAGCCGTCTGTTCGAAGGCGATTCTCGCGCCCTGTTCACCGACATCGTCCACGTGACCTCGGAGGGGCGCCAGATGATGGCGGACCGGCTCGAGGCGGAGGTGCTCGCCGTGATTGGGGCCGCGCATCCCGCCTGAGCAATGGCCGAGCCGATCGTCTTCATCGGGGATTCGATTACCGAACTGTGGGGCTTCCACAGGGCCGGGACGTTCGAGGCCTATGACCTGATCCCGCGCGGCGGGTCCGGCCAGACGGCGCGCTGGATCACCATGCGGTTCCGGCGCGACCTCGAGGAGACGGGCGCCCGGGGCGTGCACCTCCTGTGCGGCGTCAACGACATCGGCCGCAACGAGGGATTCTTTGTCCCGGCCGAGGAGATCGCCCGGACCCTCGCCGGCATGCTCGATGAGGCGCGCGCCCTGGGCGTGAAGGCCTGGATCGGCTCGATCATGCCGGTCGACTGCATCCCCTGGAATCCGGAGGTTCAGGACGCACCGGCGATGATCGCGGCGGTCAACGGGTGGCTGCGGGACCATGCGCACGAGCACGACGCGACCTTCATCGACTATCACGCGGTGCTGGCGACGGAGACCGGCGGCCTGCGGCCCGAATACGGGACCGACGGGCTGCATCTGAGCCCGGCCGGCTACGCGGCGATCGAGCCGCTGATGCTGACCGCGCTCGGTCGGATCGCGGCGCCGCCGCCGCAGCACGGCGGACGGACGCAGTCACCCGTCCGCCGGCGGGCGATCGGCCTTGCGTTGGCGGCAGCAGCCCTCCTCGGTGCTATCGCCGCCCTGGTTCTCGGCGCCCGCTGATCAAACCCGGCGAACCGCCCCGTGGGCCGCGCTGGTCGTCAGCAGGGCGTAGGCGCGTAGGGCCGTGGTCACCTTGCGCTTGCGCGGGCTTGCCGGCTGCCAGCCTGCCGCCTCCTGGGCGCTGCGCCGTCGATCCAGCTCCGCCTGATCGACGTCGAGGTGAATGCGCCGGGACGGGATGTCGATGGCGATGGGGTCGCCGTCGCGCACGAGACCGATCAGCCCGCCCTCGGCCGCCTCCGGCGAGACATGGCCGATGGACAGGCCCGAGGAGCCGCCGGAGAACCGTCCGTCGGTGACCAGGGCGCAGGCCTTTCCGAGCCCCTTCGATTTGAGGTAGCTCGTGGGGTAGAGCATCTCCTGCATGCCGGGTCCGCCGCGTGGCCCCTCGTAGCGGATCAGCACCACCTCGCCGGCCGTGACCTTGCCGTTGAGGATGCCGTCGACGGCCGCGTCCTGGCTCTCGAACACCCGGGCCGTTCCCGTGAAGGTCAGGATCGAGGCGTCAACGCCCGCAGTCTTCACGATGCAGCCCTGCTCGGCGAGGTTGCCGTAGAGGACGGCGAGCCCGCCATCCCGCGAATAGGCGTGCGCGGCATCGCGGATGACGCCACCCTCCCGGTCGAGATCGAGTTCGTCGAAGCGGGATTCCTGGCTGAACGCAACCTGGGTCGGCACGCCGCCGGGGGCCGCCCGGTAGAAGGTCCGGACCGACGCCGCCGGGTCGGCGCGCACGTCCCAGCGGGCGAGCGCCCCGCCGAGCGTCCCGGCCGAGACGTTGCCGACCGTGGTGTCGATCAGGCCGGCCCGGTCGAGCTCGCCGAGGATGCCCATGATGCCGCCGGCCCGGTGCACGTCCTCCATGTGGACGTTGGCCACCGCCGGGGCGACCTTGCAGAGCACCGGCACGCGCCGGGACAGCCGGTCAATATCGGCCATGGTGAACGGCACCTCGCCCTCGTGGGCGGCCGCCAGCAGGTGCAGCACCGTGTTGGTCGAGCCTCCCATGGCGATGTCGAGGGTCATGGCGTTCTCGAAGGCCTTGAAGTTCGCCACGGCACGCGGCAGCACGCCAGCATCGTCCTGCTCGTAGTGGCGGCGGGCGAGATCGACGATGAGGTGACCGGCCTCCACGAACAGGCGCCTGCGGTCGGCGTGGGTCGCCAGCACCGAGCCGTTGCCCGGAAGGGCGAGGCCGAGGGCCTCGGTGAGGCAGTTCATGGAGTTCGCCGTGAACATGCCTGAGCACGAGCCGCAGGTCGGGCAGGCCGAGCGCTCGATGACGGCGACGTCCTCGTCGGAGATCCGGTCGTCGGCGGCCGCGATCATCGCGTCGACGAGATCGACCTTCTTGGTGATGCCCGGAAGCTGAACCTTGCCGGCCTCCATCGGGCCGCCCGAGACGAAGACCGTGGGGATGTTGAGGCGCAGCGTCGCCATCAGCATGCCGGGGGTGATCTTGTCGCAATTGGAGATGCACACCATCGCGTCGGCGCAGTGTGCGTTGACCATGTACTCGACGGAATCGGCGATGAGTTCCCGGGACGGCAGCGAGTACAGCATGCCGTCATGGCCCATCGCGATCCCGTCATCGACCGCGATGGTGTTGAACTCCTTGGCGACGCCGCCGGCGGCCTCGATCTCACGCGCCACGAGCTGGCCGAGGTCCTTGAGATGGACGTGGCCCGGCACGAACTGCGTGAACGAGTTCACCACCGCGATGATCGGCTTGCCGAAATCCGAATCCTTCATGCCGGTGGCGCGCCAGAGGCCGCGGGCGCCGGCCATGTTGCGGCCATGGGTGGTGGTGCGGGAACGATAGGCGGGCATCGAGAACTTCGACTGGTTCGAGGGTGACAGGCTTCTGCGCTCGCCATCCCGCGACCGCAAGCGTCGCCGACCGGGTCGGATCCGTGGCATGCTTCTGGCGGATGGCAGGGCTGGTTTTGGGGGCACGATGACACAGGCTGATGTCCTCCGGCGGATCATCGCGCAGGGGCAGGGCCGCGCCGAAGCGGATCTCGTGCTCAAGGGAGGCCGCTTCCTCGACCTCGTGACCGGCGACCTCGTCGCCTCCGACATCGCGGTCTGCGGCGACCGCATCGTCGGGACCTTCGGTCAGTATCGCGGCCTCCGGGAAATCGATGTCTCCGGGAAGGTCGTGGTGCCGGGCTTCATCGACACCCACTTCCATGTCGAGTCGTCACTGATGCTGCCGCAGGAATTTGAGCGCTGCGTGCTGCCGCATGGCGTCACGACGGGGATCTGCGACCCCCACGAGATGGCCAACGTCCTGGGCACCGATGCCTTCACGTGGTTCCTGGCCGCCTCCGAGACCCTGGCGATGGATCTGCGCGTCCAGCTCTCGTCCTGCGTGCCGGCCACGGACCATCTCGAGACGTCCGGCGCCAGGATCGACGCACACGATCTCACAGCCTTTGCCGGCCACCGGAAGGTGATCGGGCTCGCCGAATTCATGAACTTCCCGGGAGTTCTCGCGGGCGATCCCGGCGTGCTGGACAAGCTCGCTCTGTTCCAGGGACGGCACATCGACGGCCACGCGCCCCTCCTGCGCGGCCTCGGCCTCAACGGCTACATCGCCGCCGGCATCCGCACCGAGCACGAGGCGACCTCGCCGGAAGAGGCGATGGAGAAACTCTCCAAGGGCATGACCGTGCTGATCCGCGAAGGGTCGGTCTGCAAGGATCTGCACGCCCTCGCGCCGATCCTGACGGAGCGGACCGCGCCGTTCCTCGCCTTCTGCACCGACGACCGCAATCCCCTCGACATCGCCGAGGAGGGCCACCTCGACTTCGTCATCCGCACCGCCATCTCGCTCGGCGTGCCGCCTCTGGCCGCCTACCGGGCGGCCTCCTGGTCGGCGGCCCGGGCCTTCGGCCTGCACGACCGGGGCCTGGTCGCGCCCGGCCAGCGCGCCGATCTCGTCGTCCTCGACGACCTCGCCACTTGCGCCGTCGCGCAGGTCTTCAGCGCCGGGCGGCCGGTGGACGCGGCCCTGTTCGACGCGCGCGCCTCCGTCGAGCCCATCGGCCGCGGCAGCGTGCGGGCGCGGCGCGTGTCGTCCGCGGATTTCGCCGCCGGCGGCTCCGGACCGTCGACGCCGGTGATCGGGGTGGTGCCGGGCAAGATCATCACCCTGCGTCACGACCTCACCCTGCCCTATTCCGGCGGCCAGCGCCGGATCGATCTCGATCAAGACGTCATCAAGGTCGCCGTGATCGAGCGCCACGGGCGGACGCAACCGGGCACGCGCGGGATCGGCGTGGCGTTCGTGAAGGGGTTCGGCCTGAAGCGCGGTGCCATCGCCTCGTCGGTCGGTCACGACAGCCACAACATCACGGTCGTCGGCGCGGACGATGCCGACATGGCCGTCGCGGTGAACCGCCTCGGCGAGATCGAGGGCGGTTTCGTGGTCGTCGAAGGCGGGCGCGTTCTCGCCGAGATCGCCCTTCCCGTCGCCGGCCTGATGAGCCTGATGCCGTTCGACGGCATCCGCCAGTCCCTGGTGACCCTGCGGTCCGCGGCCCGGAACCTCGGGGTCGTTCTCGCGGAACCGTTCCTTCAGGTCGCGTTCCTGCCGCTGCCCGTCATACCCCACCTGAAGATCACAGATCGCGGCCTCGTGGACGTCGACCGCTTCGCACTCATCGATCCCTGAAATTAGATTGCGCGCAATATAAATGAGGGCTATGCGGATGCCAGCCGGCCCCTAGATGCCGACTCACTTCCTGAAATCGGAGATCGACATGTCCGTAGACGTGAAGTACCGCACCACCGCCACCGCTACGGGCGGCCGCGACGGCGCCGCCAAGACGGCCGACGGCAGCTTCGAGGTGAAGCTCTCCACCCCGAAGGAACTCGGTGGCGCGGGCGGTCCGGGCGCGAATCCGGAGCAGCTCTTCGCCTCCGGTTACTCGGCCTGCTTCCTGGGCGCGATGAAGGCCGTCGCCCCGTCGCTGAAGCTGAAGGTCCCGGCCGAGACGAGCGTGACCGCCGACGTCGGCATCGGTCCGCGCTCGGAGGGCGGCTTCGGCATCACCGCCGACCTGACGATCAGCCTGCCGGGCCTCGACCGCGCCGACGCGCAGAAGCTCGTGGATGCCGCGCACCAAGTGTGCCCGTACTCCAACGCCACTCGCGGCAACGTCGACGTGGGGCTGAAGCTCGCCTGAGGCGGCGTTTCGTGCGGGCTTCGCATCGGCGAGGCCCGCCTCCTGATGATCCGTGGGCGACGCGCTCGGCGCCGCCTTTGGGAGCGCTGGGACGCTAGGCAGACAGCGTCATTTCAGGTCGCAATCGATGCCGCGGTCGGCAGCGGCGCGCGTCGGGTGGCGGGTGCTCCAGAGGATCGCGCCGGCACGATCAGGTCCGGGACGAAGGCAGCCAAGCCTGATTCTCGGCCGGGCGCCTGGAGCCACCATCGGGGCAAGAGCAAGCCTCAGCCCGCTCTGACCGTCGCGAGGAAGTGCGTCACCTCTGCACCGAGCTGCTCGGATTGGCGCGACAACTCGTCCGCTGCACTGAGGACCTGCGCGGCAGCCGCACCGGTCTCCTCGGAGGCCTTGGCCACGCCGGTGATGTTGCTCGTCACCTCGTCCGTGCCGGTGGCAGCCTGAGCGACGTTGCGCACGATCTCTTGCGTGGCGGCGCCCTGCTCCTCCACCGCGGCGGCGATGGTGGCCGCCATGCCGTTGATCTCCCGGATCCGCGCGGTGATCGCCCCGATGGCACCGACCGCCTCAGCCGTCACGCCCTGAACGCGCGTGATCTGGCCTGCGATCTCCTCGGTGGCTTTGGCCGTCTGCTCGGCGAGCGCCTTGACCTCGGCGGCGACCACCGCGAAGCCGCGGCCGGCGGCACCGGCGCGGGCTGCTTCGATCGCGGCGTTGAGCGCCAACAGGTTGGTCTGCCAAGCGATCGATGAGATCAGTCCGACCACATCGCCGATTTGCCCGACCGTCGCGCTCAGCTCCTGCACCAGCGCAGCCGTCTGATCCGACTCGTCCACGGCCGCTTGCGCGAGCTTGGCCGAGCCGTCCACCTGCCGGCTGATTTCCTGCAGGGACGAGCCGAGTTCCTTGGCGGCGAGCGCCACGGTGTTCACGTTGCTCGCGGCCTGTTCGGCCGCGGACGCCACGGTCGTGGACTGGCCGGCCGTCTCTGCGGCGGTGGCGGTCATGGCCTGGGCGGTGGCCTGCAGCTCTGTGGCCGACGACGAGACACGGCCGACGATGCTCCCGACCGCCTCCTCGAACCCGTCGGCCAGCTCCCGCATGGTGCGTTTGCGATGCTCCTCGGCGGCCCCCCGAGCCTGAGCGGCCTCCATTTCGAGGTGTTGGCTGCGGATCAGATTATCCTTGAAGACCTGCACGGCCGCCGCCATCGCGCCGATCTCGTTCTCCGTTTTCGTGTCGGGAACGGCGATGCTGGTGTCACCGTCTGAAATCCGGCTCATGACCTGCGCCATGCGGCGGATCGGCATCGAGATCTTCCGGATGCACACCACGATCACGCCGCCGCATATCATGAGCACCGCGCCACCGCTCAGCAGGAAGAGGACGAACCGCGTCCGAGCCAAGGCGATGCGAGCGTCGATCAGGTCGAAGATGCGGACGAACAACCGATCGCGAAGGTCGATGATCGAATTCATGGACGGGACGTAACGCGCGGCAAAGTCCTGCACCGTCATGGTAGTTGCTCGGCCATCCAAGCTTTGGCCTACAATATCCGCGGCCAATTTCTCGCCGACCTCGACATATTGCGTCCACATGTTTTTCACGAGCTCATCGACACGTGGATCATCACCGATTTTCCCGCGGGCAAGCAGGATCTGCCGCATCTGCGCGTCGACATAGCCGGTCAATCGATTGTAGTGACCGACCTCCTCGTCCGTCATGAGCCGCTTTGTTACGAGAGCAGGGGTGAATACGGATCCGATCTGACCCGCGAAGTCACGCAACTCCGTCGCGGTCCGGGCCAACGTCAGCCAGGAGCCCAGGCTCGGATCGGCCGACAATGTCGCATCGTCCACGGCATTCAACGCCTCGTCGAGCGTCGGCGGGACGGCGATCATGGCCTTCACGATCCCCGCCACCGCGTCTTGAGATCGGTGTGCCTTAGCTTGAGCCGTCAGGGCATCGACCTGCCGCCGTACGGTGGCGAGGTGCCGAACGGTATCGGCGACGGCCCCGGCGGCCTTGGTTCCCCACCGCTCGGGCAGTGTCGACATGGCGAGGCTGGCCTCTCGCAGGGCTGCATCGGTGTCGGTCCGGGCCGCGCTGAGGGCCTGCTCGATAGCATCCGGCACCGGTCTCTCACTGCCGAGAAAGTTGTTGGTAGGCCCGCGCTCCTTCGAGATCCGCGTCGAAGCGCCAAGGATCTTCAACGCCGCGGTAGCACCCGTCAATGCGCTGACGCTATTGCTGTAGGATTGATACTCCTCGATCTCCATCTTAGCGGCAACAGTCACGCATACCGCACTGATGCATCCAGACAAGACAACAATCAAAGTCGATATTTTCATGATAACCTCTGCAATCGACGAAAATCTTTAGGTTGTTCCTACAACAAATTCGCAAATTTTTGGTGTAAAACGATCGTACAGATAATTGATACGGCATCTTTCTTGGTATAAACATTGGGTCAGAAATTTTCACGACATTTATCAATTATGCCTATCAATATTTGATCATATGCGGAGGACGAATTGGTGAAACAAGCGACAAAAGAAAATGTTGCGGATTACGCAAAACTGGCTTGGGCAGGATTTCTCGGCGGGAATCTTTCGAGCTTCGTCAAGTGGGGATCCGAGATCCCATTCCCGCCCCGGGAGGCTGGCCGCATTTCGCCGCCCTTCGCCATCCTCAAGGCGCTTGGCCTGAACGCCGAGGCCATGACCTACGTCTTTACCGGCCACGTCATCAATTACGGCGTCGCGCTAATGCACCAGGGCTTCTCGATCGTCTTCGGCCTGCTTTATTGCCTGCTCGCGACAACATTCCCGATCGTGACGCTGGGGCAAGGACTGGCCTTCGGGCTGGTCATCACCCTCCTGTTCCACGCAATCCTGCTGCCGTTGGGTGGCTGGGCGCCCCAAAATTGGGACATGTCAGCCCACGAGATGTTCTCGGAGGTGTTCGGGCACCTGCTCTGGGCTTGGACCATCGAGATCGTCCGGCGTGACTTGGTGAGGATATCGCCGGCTTGAAGCAGGCGCCCATGCCTCCAACCAAGCCGGTCGCCTCGAGACTCTGCGTGGCCGCGCACCCAACTAGAGCTGTTCCCACCTATGTAGCGACGGCCTAGTCGCCCTCATATCCGGCGGCGGTGATGCAGTTGCGGCATTCGTCTGGGGTGAAGCGGGTGAAGGCCTCGCGGATAGCAACCCAGAGGTCGGGCACGGTGCGGGCGGTTGCGGTTCGCAGCAGGTGCTTGAGCTTGGCGAAGATCTGCTCGATCGGATTGAACTCGGGACTGTAGGGCGGAAGGTACAGGACCCGCGCCCCCACCGCCTCGAT
>NZ_JBFULS010000085.1:0-16466 GCF_054049775.1 Methylobacterium sp. P5_C11
GCGAGCCGGTCCTGCGCGGCCCGGGCCGCCCGCCGCTCGGCGACGCTGTCGCGGAAGGCGACCGCGGCGGCGGCGATCGCCTGCACCTCGCGGGGGCCGCCGGACGGGACCGCGAGATCGGCTGTCTCCCCGTCCCGGCCGATCGCCGTCAGCACCTGCGCCATCCGGGCGAGGGGCCGGGCGATCGCCGTGCCGATCCAGGCCGCGAGGCCGGCCGACAGGGCGAACAGGGCGAGCCCTCCGGCGACCCAGATGGTCAGCATCCGGTCGGCCTGGGCGCGCACGGCGCCGGCCGCGGCCACGAGGTCTGCGGTGAGCCGGTCCTCCACGCCCTTCAGGGCATCGATCCGCTGGGTGGCGAGACGGAACCAGCCGGGCGCGTCGCGGAAGGCCAGCGCCGTGCCCGGCATCGTCTCCTGGGCGGCCGTGCGCAGGCGCGCGACCTCCCGGGCCGGCTCGGTCGCCTCCGCGGCGTCGAGCAGAGCCCCCTGCCCCGCCGCGGCCCCGGCCCGGAACAGGCCCGCATAGGTCGCCTGATCGGCCGCCAGCGTGGCGAGCCGGCGGGCGCCGGCGAGGTCCAGGCTGCCGGAGGCGAAGGCCGCCGAGGCGGCGGCGCGCTCCTGCCCGGCCGCCTCCTTGAGCGCCAGGAAGGCCGCGTAGGCACTCGCCCGGGCGGCGAGGCCGGCCTCGTCGATCACCCCGCCCATCGCCCGCACGAGGCCAAGCCCCTCGCCGATCAGCCCGGTGTAGAAGCCCGCCGCCTGCGGCGCGCTCGAGCCGAGAGCGTCCACCGCCCGGCGCTGGGCCGCGAGCCCGGCGAGCGCCCGCGTGAAGCCCGCCCCGCGCGCCGCGAAGGCGGGGCCGAAACCCGTGGCGGCCGCCATGGCCTCGGGCAGGCCGGCGAGGGCCGCGTCGGTGCGCCCGCGCTGGGCCGCGAGTTCCGGCCCGAACTGCGCGCCTGCCGCCCCCAGGAACAGGCTGGAGGCGCCGCGCTCGCGCTGGGCCTCGTGCACGAAGGCACTGATCCGCGAGGCGAGGCCGACCAGGCTCTCGACCCGGTCCATCTCGGCGCGCCGCGCCCATTGATCGGAGGCGGCCAGGCCTGCCGCCCCCGCGAAGGCGAGGCAGGGAGCGAGCGCCACCGCCAGGATGCGGGCGCGGAGCGAGGAAAGCACGGGCATCGGAAGATCGGGAACTGTCCGGACGGAAACAATGCACCATCCGGGCAAGATATAAAGATTGAGTTAGAGTCTTCCGAGCCGATGCGGTGCCGCTCTGCTCGATCAGAGGGCAGTCTGTGCCGGTTCTGCCGTCTCGGAGAGCAAGTCAACCAGGTTTTCAGGGCGCGGATAAAAGGCTCTCAAGAGCGCCCGCGCCCTGTCAGGCTGTATTTTACCTTCGAAGGGACTTGGGCCTAGACTTTCCGCGTGATCAGCCCGTCCGCCTCCATTTCGTGCAGCAGGCTGGTGAGCCTGCTCTGGATCACGCCGGTCAGCCGCCGCCGGCCTGCGTCGAACCGCAGGGTCCCCTCCCCAGGCGGTCGAGACCCACGCCTGTCCCGTGCCGTCGATGTCCCGGAGGGCCGCCGCGGCGGCGCAGCCGGGGCTGCGGGCGCCGATATGGCGGCGGGTGCGGGGCATGGCGACGGCGCCGACGGTATCCTGCCCGGCACGATCGTCTGATGCGCGGACTTGCGGCGCGTGAAGACGGGCGGCATCTCCCGGACGGCAAGCCAGAGGAGGCCGCTATGCGCGCCGTCGGATACCGCAAGTCCCTGCCGATCACCGATCCCGAAGCCCTGGTCGATTGCGACCTGCCGCAGCCCGAGCCCGGCCCGCGCGACCTGCTGGTGAAGGTCGAGGCGGTCTCGGTGAACCCTGTCGACACCAAGGTTCGGCGCCGGGCCGAGCCGGAGACCGGCGGCGTCAAGGTGCTGGGCTGGGACGCGGCCGGCACCGTCGTCGCCGCGGGCGCGGAGGTCGAGGGCTTCTCCGAGGGCGACGCCGTGTTCTACGCGGGCGACCTCACCCGGCCGGGGACGAACGCCGCATACCATTGCGTCGACGCCCGCATCGTCGGCCACAAGCCGACATCGCTGGACTGGGCGCAGGCCGCCGCCCTGCCGCTCACCGCGATCACCGCCTGGGAGGCCCTGTTCGACCGTCTCGACACGGACAAGCCGGTCCCGGGCGCCGCCCCGGCGATCCTGATCGTCGGCGGTGCCGGGGGCGTCGGCTCGGTGGCGATCCAGCTCGCCCGGGCGCTCACCGACCTCACCGTGATCGCCACCGCGTCGCGGCCCGAGACGGCGCACTGGTGCCGGGACCTCGGCGCCCACCACGTGGTCGACCATTCCCGGCCCCTCGCCGGCGAAGTGGCGGCCCTGGGCCTCGGCGCGCCGGGTCTGGTCTTCTCCACGACCAACACCGACGCGCACCTCGCCGCGATCGTCGACCTCATCGCCCCCCAGGGCCGCCTCGCCCTGATCGACGATCCGGAGCACCTCGATGTCGGGCTCCTCAAGCGCAAGAGCCTGTCGCTGCACTGGGAGTTCATGTTCACCCGGTCGATGTTCGCCACCGCCGACATCGCCGCCCAGGGCGCGCTCCTCGACGAGATCGCTCGCCTCGTTGACGCGGGCCGCCTGCGCACCACCCTGGGAGAGCATTACGGGCGGATCGATGCCGCGAACCTGCGGCGTGCCCATGCCCTGATCGAGAGCGGGCGGGCCAAGGGCAAGATCGTGCTCGCAGGGTTTTCGGATTGAGGAGGACGCGATGGCGGAGGCAGGGACCGGCATCTTCGACGTGGCGGCGCTGGCGGCGGCCCTGCCCGACAGCGCCCAGACCCTCCTGGTCGACACCTACCTGACCGACCGGGCGGCGGCGAGCGCCCGGGTGTTCCGGGTCTACCGGCCGACCCCGCCGCACTACCACGCCACCTGCGACGAGTACCTGTACTGCCTGTCGGGACGGGGCACGTTCTGGATGGGCGACCCCGCTTCGGTGGCCCCGTTCGGCCCCGGCCAGCTGCTGGTCTTCGAGAAGGGCACGGTCCACGCGATGCCGGAGATCGAGTCCGGCGCGCCGGTGACCTTCCTGTCGATCGACACGCCCCGGCGGGCGCCGACCGACATCGTCTTCGTGAACCCGGAGGACGGCAGCCCCGCGACCTTCCTGGCGCGCAACGCCGAGGCGTGAGCCTCACACCCGCAGGGACCGCCCGGTCGCCGCCACGCCGAGGAGCAGGGCCGCCACGAGCAGGAACGCCGCGGGCAGGCCGAGCGCCTGCGCCACGAATCCGATCAGGGCCGGCCCCGCCAGCACCCCGGCATAGCCCAGCGTCGTCACCGCCGGCACCGCGACGCGCGCGGGGATCGCGGTCTGGCGGCCCGCTGCCGTGAACAGGACCGGGACGATGTTGGCGCAGCCCGCCCCGACCAGGGCGTAGCCGGCGAGCGCCGCCTCCCAGGCCGGAACGACGACCGAGAGCGCCAGCCCGGCCGCCGCCAGCAGGCCGCCGAGGATCACCACGCGCCGCCGGCCGAGCCGGGCCACGACCCGGTCACCGGTCAGCCGACCGGCGGTCATGGTGACCGAGAAGGCCGCGTAGCCGAGGGCCGCCCAGGCCGGGTCGAGCCCGCGCTGCTGGATCAGGAACACCGCGCTCCAGTCGAGGGCCGAGCCCTCGGTGAGGAACACGACGAAGCAGAGCAGGCCCAGAACCAGTACCGGGCCGCGGGGCAGCGCGAAGGCGGGGCCGCCCCCGCCCCGCTCCCCATCCAGGATGCCGGGCCAGGCCGCCGCGAACAGGACCGCGATCCCGCCGGCCAGGATCAGCACGCTCCAGCCCGCGCCGATCCCGCTGGCCAGCAGGCCGCTGGCGAGCAGCGCCCCGAGGATGCAGCCGAGGCTGTAGAGGCCGTGGAAACCCGACATCATCGGCCGCCCGCCGGCGCGCTCCACGACCACCGCCTGCAGGTTCATGACGCAGTCCACCGCCCCCATCCCGGCCCCGAACAGCAGCAGCGCCAGGGTGAGCGGCACGAGCCCCGCGCCCACAGCCAGAACCGGCAGGGCGAGGCCGATCGCCCCCGTCCCGGCGAGCAGGACGGGCCGGTAGCCGAGCCGCTCCGCCGCCGCCCCGGCGCCCGGCATCGCCAGGAGCGAGCCGATGCCGAAGGTGAGGAGCAGCAGCCCGAGCCCCGCCGCGTCGAGGCCGGCGCGCGCCTTCACCAGCGGCACCAGCGGCGCCCAGGTGGCGTTGGCGATGCCGACGATCAGGAACAGGAGCCGCGTGGACAGCCGCCGCTGGGCTGCGGCCCGGTCCTCGGCTGCGCGGAGGGCGGCCGGGTCGGTCAGGTCGAGCGCTGGCATCGGCACCGGTCGGCGGGAAGGGGTCTGAGGGCGGGCCTCGGCGACGTGGGGCCTGGACGCCCGCGGTGCAACACCGGTCCGTCGTCGCGCGCAGCGCAGCCACCGAGGGCGGCGCAACCGCGATCTTTGCGCGATCCGTGCGCGATCCGTGTGGCGCCCCGGGATCGCCTCGCCGCGCGCGCCGGCACGGAAGCCGATCCACGGGTGGTTGTCGTCGTACGCGTTTCGTTCTAGCAAGGGCGGTGCATGACGGGCCTGCGTCCCGCCGGCCCCACCTTGCCGTCGGCCCCCTCGGGCTCGACATGTGTCGGAGCGGCGGCTGGCCCGCGCGCGAATCCGATCCGGACTCCGATCCGACTGCGTCGACGCCTCGAAAGACCGCCGCCCTCATGGCCAAAGCCCAAGCTGGAAGTCGTGCCGCAAGCCGCGCCGGCGCCGCCCAAGCCAGTCCCATCGCCACGCCGAAATCCGCCGCCAAGACGGCTCCGAAGGCGACGGCTCCGAAGGACGAAGCCGCCAAGCCGGCACAGCCCAAGCCGGCCCAGCCCAAGCCGCACCGCGCGAAGGCCGGACAAGCGGCCCGGCCGGAGGAGGCCGCCCGCGACGCCAAGCTGGAGGCCCTGTTCGACGCCGCCCCGACCCCGGCCGAGGACCGGCGGGTCATCACCATCCGCGGCGCCCGGGAGCACAACCTCAAGAACGTCGACCTGACCATCCCCCGGGACAAGCTCGTGGTGTTCACCGGGCTCTCGGGCTCGGGCAAGTCGTCGCTCGCCTTCGATACGATCTACGCCGAGGGGCAGCGCCGCTACGTCGAGTCCCTCTCGGCCTATGCCCGCCAGTTCCTGGAGATGATGYMSAAGCCSGACGTCGACCAGATCGACGGSCTGTCGCCGGCSATCTCSATCGARCAGAARACCACSTCGAAGAACCCCCGCTCCACCGTGGGGACGGTCACCGAGATCTACGACTACATGCGCCTGCTCTGGGCGCGGGTCGGCATCCCCTACTCGCCGGCCACCGGCCTGCCGATCGAGAGCCAGACCGTCCAGCAGATGGTCGACCGCGTGCTGGAACTGCCGGAGAAGACCCGGCTCTACCTGCTGGCGCCCGTGGTCCGCGGCCGCAAGGGTGAGTACCGCAAGGAAATCGCCGAATACCAAAAGAAAGGTTTTCAGCGGCTGCGCGTCAACGGCGAGTACTACGCCATCGACGACGTGCCCAAGATCGACAAGAAGTTCAAGCACGACATCGACGTGGTGGTCGACCGGATCGTGGTCCGGGCCGACATCGCCGCGCGGCTCGCCGATTCCTTCGAGACCGCGCTGGAACTCGCCGACGGCATCAGCGAGATCGTCTTCGCCGACGCCCCCGAGGGGGAGGCGCCCCGGACCATCACCTTCTCGTCGCGCTTCGCCTGCCCGGTCTCGGGCTTCACCATCGCGGAGATCGAGCCGCGGCTGTTCTCGTTCAACAATCCGTTCGGCGCCTGCCCGACCTGCAGCGGCATCGGCCACGAGATGCGGATCGACCCCGAGCTGGTGATCTCGGATCCGGCCCTCAGCCTGAAGCGGGGCGCGGTCGGACCCTGGGCGAAATCGACCTCGCCCTATTACGGCCAGACGCTCGACGCGCTGGCCGAGCAGTTCGGCTTCAAGACCGCCGTCCCCTGGCAGAGCCTGCCGGAGACGGCCCGCGCCATCGTGCTGTACGGCTCGGGCAAGCAGGCGGTCCGCTTCGCCTACGACGACGGGTTGCGCAAGTACACGGTCAACAAGCCCTTCGAGGGCGTGATCCCGAACCTGGAGCGCCGCTACAAGGAGAGCGATTCCGACGCGGTGCGGGAGGAGATCGGGCGTTTCATGAGCGAGACGCCCTGCGCCGCCTGCGGCGGCAAGCGGCTGAAGCCCGAGGCGCTGGCCGTGAAGGTCGCCATGGCCGACATCGCCGACGTGACCGCCCTGTCGGTGAGCGAGGCGCACCGCTGGTTCTCGGAGCTGCCCGAGAGGCTCACGGCCAAGCAGAACGCCATCGCGGTCCGGATCCTCAAGGAGATCCGCGACCGGCTGAGCTTCCTCGTGGATGTCGGCCTCGAATACCTGACGCTCTCCCGCGGCTCGGGCTCGCTCTCGGGGGGCGAGAGCCAGCGCATCCGGCTGGCCTCGCAGATCGGCTCGGGGCTGACCGGCGTGCTCTACGTCCTCGACGAGCCGTCGATCGGCCTGCACCAGCGCGACAACGAGCGGCTGCTCGGCACGCTCAAGCGCCTGCGCGACCTCGGCAACTCGGTGATCGTGGTCGAGCACGACGAGGACGCGATCCTGCAGGCCGACTACGTGGTCGATGTCGGCCCGGGGGCCGGCATCCACGGCGGCGAGATCATCGCGCAGGGCACCCCCGCCGAGGTTCTGGCCAATCCCGCCTCCCTCACGGCCAAGTACCTCACGGGCGCGATGGCAGTCCGCACGCCGACCGCCCGTCGGAAGGCCCGGAAGGGCACGCTCGGGCTATTCGGCGCACGGGGCAACAACCTCAAGGACGTCGAAGTCGAGATCCCGCTGGGCACGTTCACGTGCATCACCGGCGTCTCGGGGGGCGGCAAGTCCACCCTGGTGATCGACACCCTCTACAAGGCCATCGCCAAGAAGCTGAACGGCGCCCTGGAGCACCCGGCTCCCTACGGACGGCTGGAGGGGCTCGAGCATCTCGACAAGGTCATCGACATCGACCAGTCGCCGATCGGGCGCACGCCGCGCTCGAACCCCGCAACCTATATCGGCGCCTTCACGCCGATCCGCGACTGGTTCGCCGGCCTGCCGGAGGCCAAGGCCCGCGGCTACCAGCCGGGGCGCTTCTCGTTCAACGTCAAGGGCGGGCGCTGCGAGGCCTGCTCGGGCGACGGCGTCATCAAGATCGAGATGCACTTCCTGCCGGACGTCTACGTCACCTGCGACGTCTGCAAGGGCAAGCGCTACGACCGCGAGACCCTGGAGGTGAAGTACCGGGGCAAGTCCATCGCCGACGTGCTCGACTCCACCGTCGAGGAGGCGGCCGAGCTGTTCAAGGCGGTGCCGGCGATCCGCGACAAGCTCGAGACCCTCAAGCGGGTCGGCCTGCACTACGTCCATGTCGGCCAGCAGGCCACGACCCTGTCGGGGGGCGAGGCGCAGCGGGTGAAGCTCTCCAAGGAGCTGTCGAAGCGCGCCACCGGGCGCACCCTCTACATCCTCGACGAGCCGACCACCGGCCTGCACTTCCACGACGTCGCCAAGCTCATGGAGGTGCTCCACGAACTGGTCGACCAGGGCAACACCGTGGTGGTGATCGAGCACAATCTCGAGGTGATCAAGACCGCCGACTGGGTGATCGACATGGGTCCCGAGGGCGGCGACGGCGGCGGCCGGGTGGTGGCGCAGGGCACGCCGGAGGAGATCGCCCGCTCCAAGGCCAGCCATACCGGCCGGTTCCTGCGCGAGGTGCTGGAGCGGCGGCCTGCCGCGCCGCCGCGCCGGAGCCGCGCCGCCGAGTAGCGACCCGGCCCGGATCGGCGGCCGGCTTCACGCGCCGGGTCCCGGAACCGGCCGGCTGGACCCCGCGCGAATCCGGTCGCCCGGACAGAGGCGGCGCGAATCCACCGGCACCGAGGCGGCAGTTTCTGCCGGGTGCCGTCCGGAACGCGCCGGCGCGGGCGGTGATTCGAGCCGCGCGGCCCCGGACCGTACCGGTTGCGGGCTGGTCCGGAGCCGGATCCCGGCCCGCACGTCCGGACCGCGGACCTGCCCGATCAACCCCGGGAGCTTGCCGGATTCTCCCATGATCCGGCGCGACAACAGCTTGACCATTCAACGATATTTTGCCGGGCACCCCGTTTGGCCGATGCCTGGGGACAGTGTTGCATCGCCGCAAAAATGCGGCTTTTGCGCAACGGTTCAGCCGGTTGTGGCGTTTCGGCGAGCATTCCACTGTCTTTCCGCAGGTCTCTGTAGAATAGTCGCAGACGTTGAGACGGGCAGGCTCCGTGGGGGCGCTCGGTAGGTCCAAAGCCGGCAGCCGCGATAGGCGAGCAGACCGGCAGGGAAGTGCCGAATGCGGGACGGAAGCCGTGTGACCTTGGGAAGGAATGAGAAAATGATGAAGAACTGGCTCGCGGCCGGCACGGTCGCGCTCACGGTCGGCATGACCTCGACGATCGCGCAGGCGCAGACCACGACGGTTCCGGGCGAGCAGGTCGGCCTCGCGGTCGGTGCGCCGCTGCCGGAAGGCCTCTACGCGATCAACACGTTCACCTACCGCCGCACCGACGGCCGGAACGATCCCGACACGGCCGTCAACATCCCGGTCCTGGTCTGGTCGACTCCGTTCGTGCCGTTCGGCGGCCGCGTCGAGCTGCTCGTGGCGCCCCCGACCGTGTTTGCCTTCACTCGCAACCCGGCGGGCGTGCGCAACAAGGACATCTCGATCAACGTCGGCACCTTCGTCGGCGGCATCTGGGCCTTCGACCTCGGCAGCAACTTCGGCGTCAGCTTGCTCGGCGGCGCCTACCTGAACGACCTGAACGGCGACCGCGGCTCGATCATCACCGCCAACGGCACGACGGCCACCCCGGTGCTGCCGCAGCTCTCCTCCAACACCTACCGCTTCGGCGTCGCCGGCAGCTACACGGGTGACGGCTGGAACCTGACCGCCAACCTGACCGCCAACATCTACGACTCGCCCGGCCGCTTCCCCGGTCAGGTCGGCGCCGCCATCGGCCCGATCCGCCTGTCGGACTCGCTGAACTTCGACCTCACGGCGACGAAGAAGTTCGGCAACTTCGAGATCGGTCCGATCGCCTACGGCACCTACAACTTCGACATCAGCCAGGCCAGCGCGGCGGCCGGCAACCGCGGCCGGTTCGCCATCGGTGGCCTCATCGGCTACGACTTCAAGATCTTCACCGTCCAGGCCTACGTCGCCCGCGACGTCGTGACCGGTGCGCAGTACGCCAACGCGTTCGGCCGCACCCGCAGCGACTACTCCACGGACGGCTGGATCCGGTTCATCGTTCCGCTGTACTCGCCGGCTCCGGCCGCCTCGCCGATCCCGGCGCCGCTGGTCCGCAAGTACTGAGACCCTCCCGAGACACCGGGCTCCCCGCCGCCGCGCGGCCGGGGCGCCCGGATCTCCGACAGGCCGTCCTCCGGGACGGCGCACCGCCCGGCCTCCGCCGGGCGGTTTTTTTTGCGTGCGCGGCCCGCCCCGCGCCGGCCGAGCCATCCGCCGCAACGGGCCGCGGGTGACGCGGACAGCGCGGACATCCTATGGTGTGCCGATGGTGCGGCTCCGGTGCCGGCCGGAGCGCAGGCGGACGAGCCGAAGGATTGTCATGGCGACGCAGGGCGAGTGGAAGATCCCCGCGCAGGCCCAGCCCAGGCCTGCCGATTACGGCTACGACCTCGACCGGGCGCTCTCCGCCGTGCTGGCCTTGTCGGCGCGGGTGCCGGAGAGCGCCTTCACGGCCGAGACCCTCGGCACCGAACGCGCCGGCAACGGCGTGGTGATCCGCGAGGACGGGCTGGTGCTCACGATCGGCTACCTCGTCACCGAGGCCGAGAGCGTCTGGCTCACCACCCGGGACGGACGCTCGGTGCCCGGCCACGTCCTCGGCTTCGATGCCGCCACCGGCTTCGGCCTGGTCCAGGCGCTGGGCAGCCTCGGCGTGCCGGCCCTCCCGATCGGCCGCTCGGCCGGGCTGAAGACCGGCGACCGGGCAGTGCTGGCGGGGGCGGGCGGGCGCCAGCGCTGCGTCGCCGTCGAGGTCGTGGCCCGGCAGGAATTCGCCGGCTACTGGGAATACGTCCTCGACGAGGCGCTGTTCACCGCCCCCGCGCATCCGCACTGGGGCGGCACCGCGCTGATCGGTTCCCAGGGGGAACTCCTCGGCGTCGGCTCGCTGCAGCTGCAGCAGGGCGGAGCCGTCGGGGCGCGGCCGATCAACATGGTGGTGCCTATCGACCTGCTGACGCCGATCCTCGACGACCTCGCCACCCGCGGGCGGGCCGATCGGCCGCCGCGTCCGTGGCTCGGCCTCTACGCCACCGAGAGCGAGGAGGGCATCGTCGTGATGGGCTTGGCCGATAACGGGCCGGCCGAGACCGGCGGGCTCCAGGCCGGCGACGTGATCGAGGCGGTGGCCGGCGAGCCCGTGGCCGATCTCGCCGCCCTGTTCCGCAGCGTCTGGGCGCTGGGGGAGGCCGGGGTGCGGGTGCCCCTGACGGTCCGCCGCGAGGGGCGCGGCGTGAAGCTCGCCCTCGTCTCCGGGGATCGGGAGCGATTCCTGCGCACGCCGTCGCTGCACTGAAGGGGGAGCCCGACCGGGCCGTCGCCGGCCTGCACGGGGACGCAACCCGCGCCCGGAACGCGGCGATGCCGCCCCGGGCCTGCACCGGTCACAACCTACGGCTCAGCGACGGTTCAGGTTGCGGGACCGAATCTCCGATGGCCGGCGCTCGATCCGCCGGAAGCGTTGAGGAGATGCAATCATGACGATTCTGAGCGCACCGCGCGCGAAGGCGCTCGTGATGGCCGCCGCGATCGCCGGCGGCCTCGGGCTCGCCGGTTCCGCCGAGGCGGCCGGGGGCTGCGGCCCCGGCTTCCATCCCAATCCCTGGGGCATCTGCCGGCCGAACTGGGGTCCCCGGCCCTACGGGTACTGGAGACGGCCGGTCTATTACGGGGGCTACGGTGGCTATTACCGGCCGCGGCCGGTCTATCGGCCCTACGGCTTCTACGGCCCCCGCCCCTTCTACTGAGACGCGGATCCCGGCGATCCCGACGAGGCACGGCGTTCCGCCGACTGGCGGGGCGCCCTGCGCGTCCGCACACGGTGTTGCGGATGGGCCGCATGCGCACAAAGAATGACCATCCGGAAACCTTGCCGGTTTCCTAAGCCGGTTATGCAATTTCCGCAGGTCTGATGCTTGACCTTGCGCCTCCTGTTGCGCTGCGGCGGGCTTATATGTGCGTTGCACCAACAAGAGGCAGCGATGCGCATTGGAGCGCCATCGTCTGCCCGAGCAGAGGTCACAGCACACCATGTCCGCCGCCCGTAGCGTCCTGAGCCGCGTCCGCGCCTATCTCCGGTACCGCGACACCGTTTCCCAGTTGTCCCGCCTGTCAGACCGCGACCTTGCCGATCTCGGCATCAACCGCAGCGAGATCCGCGGCGTCGCCCGCCTCTGATACCGGCGCGCGTGACGACATCGCGAAGGACCGTCGGCCCGTTGATCCGGACGGCGGTCCTTCGCTATTTTCGGGCATGACACAGACCATCCATATCGTCGGCGGCGGCCTCGCCGGATCCGAGGCCGCCTGGCAGGTGGCCGAAGCGGGGCATCGCGCGGTCATCCACGAGATGCGCCCGGTGCGCGGCACCGAGGCCCATCAGACGGACGGGCTCGCCGAACTCGTCTGCTCGAACTCCTTCCGGTCGGACGACCCGGAGGGCAACGCCGTCGGGCTGCTGCACCAGGAGATGCGCAGCTTGAGCTCGCTGATCATGCGGTCGGCCGACGCCAATCAGGTGCCGGCCGGCGGGGCGCTGGCGGTCGACCGGGAGGGCTTCTCCGCGGCGGTGACCCGGACCCTGGAGCAGCACCCCAACGTCACCCTCGTCCGCGGGGAGGTCGAGGGGCTGCCGCCGGAGGACTGGGGGGCCTGCATCGTCGCCACCGGCCCGCTCACTGCGCCCGCCCTCGCCGAGGGGATCCGGGCGCTCACCGGCGCCGAATCCCTCGCCTTCTTCGACGCCATCGCGCCGATCGTCCACCGCGACTCGATCGACATGGACGTGGCGTGGTTCCAGTCCCGCTACGACAAGCCCGGGCCGGGCGGGACCGGGGCCGATTACCTCAACTGCCCGATGACCCGTGAGCAGTACGACACCTTCGTCGCGGCCCTCGTGCAGGGCGAAAAAATCGGGTTCAAGCAGTGGGAGGGCACGCCGTACTTCGACGGCTGCCTGCCCATCGAGGTGATGGCCGAGCGCGGCCCCGAGACCCTGCGGCACGGCCCGATGAAGCCCGTGGGCCTCACCAACCCGCGCGACCCGCTGGTCAAGGCCTGCGCGATCGTCCAGCTGCGCCAGGACAACGCGCTGGGCACCCTTTACAACATGGTCGGCTTCCAGACGAAGCTGACCTATGCCGAGCAGGTCCGGATCTTCCGCACGATCCCCGGCCTGGAGCGGGCCGAGTTCGCCCGCCTCGGCGGCCTGCATCGCAACACCTATCTCGACAGTCCGCGTCTGCTGGACGCCACCCTTCGGCTGAAGGCCCGTCCCGCCTTACGCTTCGCAGGCCAGATCACCGGCTGCGAGGGCTATGTCGAGAGCGCCGCGGTCGGGCTGATGGCCGGCCGCTTCGCCGTCGCGGAGGCGGCCGGTCGCCCCCTCGCCCCTTTGCCCCAGAGCACGGCGCTCGGGGCGCTCATCGCCCACATCACCGGCGGCCATATCACCAGCGACCCTTCGGCGGCGGACGGGGAGGCCAACGCCCCGCGCTCGTTCCAGCCGATGAACGTCAATTTCGGCCTGTTCCCGCCCCTCGCGCAGGCGCCCCGCAACGAGACCGGCCGCCGCCTCCGCGGGCCGGAAAAGGCCGCCCTGAAGAAGCGCGCGCTGACCGACCGGGCGCGGGCCGACCTCGCGGCCTGGATGGCGGGCGCGCAGGGCGGCGCCTGGAGACCCGCGGCGGCGGAATAGGCCGCCGCACGGGGCTTGCAGGGTCCACGCCTCCACCATCCGGGCTCATCATGACCGCGATCGACACCCAAGCCTTCCTGGCCGACCTGTACGCCCTGCGCGAGATCGGCCGGTTCCGAACCGGCGTCCACCGTCCGACCTTCTCGGCCGCGGACATGGAATCCCGCCGCTGGCTGATGGCCCGGCTCGAGGAATGCGGGCTGGAGGCCTCCATCGACGGCGTCGGCAACGTCCTGGGGCGTCACCGCGGCCCCGGCCCGCACCTGCTGGTCGGCAGCCATATCGAGACCCAGAACGAGGCGGGCTGGCTCGACGGGGCGCTCGGCGTCGTGGCCGGGGTGGCGCTGGCCCGGGCCGGGCTGCCCGTCGACGTCGTCGCCTTCGCGGACGAGGAGGGGCATTTCTCCGGCGGCTTCCTGGGCAGCCGCTCGGCGATCGGCGACCTGACCGAGGCCGAGATCGACGAAGCCCGCAACCGCACCGACGGCACGCCCCTGCGCGCGGCGCTCGCGACCGCCGGCCTCGCCGGCCTGCCCCGCATGCGGCTCGATCCGGACCGCTACCGCGGCTTCCTGGAGATGCATATCGAGCAGGGCACGCAGCTCGAATCCGCCGGCCTGCACCTCGGCGTGGTGAGCGGCATCGTGGCGATCTGGCAGTTCCGGATCGTGTTCGAGGGCAACCAAGACCATGCCGGCGGCACCACCATGGCTGAGCGGCGCGACGCGGGCCTCTCGGCCGTGCGGCTGCTCGCGGCGATCGACCGGGCGTTTCCGACGGTCTGCGGCCCGCGCAGCACCTGGACCACGGGGCGGATCACCCTGGATCCCGGCGGCTTCAGCATCATCCCGGGCCGCGCCGAGGTGTTCTTCCAGTTCCGCGACGTGGCGATCCCGGTGCTGGAGCGGATGGAGGCCTGCCTGGAGGCCCTGGTGCGGGAATCGAACCGGCGCGAGCGCTGCACCGCCACGCTGACGGCCCTGGCGAAGGCGGTCCCCGCCCCCTGCGACCCGACCCTGATGCGCGCCCTCTCGGAGGCCGCCGAGAGCCTCTGCCCCGGCCACTGGCAGGTGATGCCCTCGGGCGCCGGCCACGACGCCCAGAACGTCGCCCGGATCCTGCCGGCCGCGATGCTGTTCGTGCCCTCGATCGGCGGCATCAGCCACCACTGGGCGGAGGACACCTCCGACGCCGACCTGGCCCTCGGGGTGCGGGCGCTCGGGGATGCCGCGGCGCGGGTGCTGGCGGGGTGAGCCGGCGTCGGTGGCCGCGGCGCGCCCCGGGTCTCAGGCGCCGGGTATCAGCGACTGGATCGGGATCAGCTCCGGCCTGTATTCCTGCATGCCGCCGGCGATCCGCTCCTCGACGGCGTCGAGGAAGCGTTCCGGATCGGTGATCGAGCACTGGCGCAGGTCCCAAAAGGCGTAGCGCCACCACTGTACCTTCAGATAGCGCTCGATCAGCGTGTCGGGAAAGCGCATTTTCACGATCCGTGCCGGGCTGCCGGCCACGATCGCGTAGGGCGGCACGTCCTTGGTCACCACCGCCATGGCGCCGATGACCGCCCCGTCGCCGATCGTGATGTCGGGCATCAGGAAGGCGCCGTGGCCGATATAGACGTCGTTGCCGATGCGCACGCGCTTGGGCCAGAGATACGGGCCGCAGATCTCGTAATCCTCCGCCCGCGGGTCGAGGCGGTCGAACACGGCCGAATGGTGCGTGTAGAACAGGGGCGAGGTCGAGCCGCACTGGACCGGGTGGCTGCCGCGGCCGACCTGCACGCTCTCGCCGATCGAGCAGTAGCGGGCGATGTCGGCGCCGAAATAGTAGCCGCTCACCGCGTACGAGAACGCCCCCATGGTGAGGCAGTAATCGACGCCCATCCACTTGATGCTGCAGGGTGGCTCGAAGGTGCAATCCTCCGGCAGGCCGAAGGGCGCCGGGTGCAGCACCGAGATGCCGCGCTGAAGCATGGCCTGCTTCATGTCCTCGTTGACGGAGATCATGCGGCGTCCTCGTCGCTGGGGCTTTCGGTCCCGGCCGGCACCGGGTTCAGGCCGTAATAGTCGCGCATCAGGTTCCCGTATTCGGCAGCCCGGATGGGTCCGGCGAGCCGGCCCCCGGCCGAGATGTCGAGGGCGAGCAGCCGGTCGTTGAAGGCGGCCGGGTCGGTGGCCAGCGCGCAGGGCATCCGGTGGCCGTTGGCGTAGGCCCGCAGCCGCTCGCCCGGGGCGCCGAGATCGAAGGCCGCCACCGGCAGGCCGGTGCGCAGCGCCAGGGTCAGGGCGTACGAGTAGGTCTCCGGCCAGATCGCCGGCAGCAGCACCATGTCGGCCGAGAGCCGCCAGACGAGGTCCAGCGCCTCGTGGTCGCCGTGATACCGCCCGGTCTGGGTGACGCCGACGCCCTCGAGGCCGATGGCAAGCGCCGGGTCGGAGTAGCCCACGATCGAGAATTTCAGCGGCAGATCCCGATCCTGCGCGTCGGTGGCCAGGGCCTGCAGAAACAGGCCGCCCTTCGTGGCGCTGATCGCTCCCAGCACCGCGACGCGGCGGACGCGGCCGGGCCGCTGCAGCGCGGTCGCGCGCACCGCCCGCTCCGGCTCCGGATGCGGCCGCACCGTGACCGCGAGATCCGGGTACACCGCCCGGATCCGGGCCGCCGTGTCGGCGGACGGCGCGAACACCCGCGCCGCGCCGGAGAGGAACGCCCCGAACGCCGCCCGCCGTTCCCCCGGATCGGGCTCCTCGAACCCGTCCGCATCCGACGCGAGACACGCCCGGCACTCGGAGACCGGCGCCAGGCCGCAATAGCGCCCGTCGGGCTGGACGAGATGGTTGCGGTGGCAGACCGGCGAGTAGTCGTGCAGCGTCCAGGCGTAGGGCCGGCCCGACCCCGCCACCAGGTCCATCAGCGCCCGCGCCGCCGCCCAGCGCAACCCCGCCAGGGAGTGCACGTGGATCAGCACCGGCGCCAGCTGCGCGACGAACCCGGCGAGTTCGTCCGCGTCGCGCGGCAGGTACAGGCTGTCGAGGTTGGGCAGGTACAGGAACTCGGGGCTGCGGTAGGAGACGTGGACCTCCAGGTTGCGGGTCCGGTCGATCTGCAGCAGCACGACGCTCAGGCCCTCGGCCCGGGCCTGGGCGATCATGTCGTCGATGTGCCGCTGGATGCCCCCGCCCCAGGAATGGGTCACGTACAGGAGCGCCCGCCCCGAGAAGTGCCGGGCCAGCCGCGCCCGGTCGAGCCGCCCGCGCCCGCGCCGGCCGGGATCGGCCTGGACGAACTGGCCGACCCGGGCCGGGTAGTCCGGGTGCTTGGCGAGCAGCGCCGCCTGGCCCTGGACGTAC
>NZ_JBFULS010000086.1:0-15609 GCF_054049775.1 Methylobacterium sp. P5_C11
CGAAGAGTGTCTGCTTATAAGATCAAAAACAATATTTTGATTTACATTGCGAAAATTGTCACGGAATGACTTTGATCGCATAAAATAACGAATAGATTCGCCATTTGCACCTCCCCCGATCTCGGGATGCTTTGGGTGACGCGAAACCATTCCAAAAACTGACTGATTAATATCCCTCTCCTGAACCACTCTCCACAAAGAACTTGTAATTGTGTTTCCATATGTCTTTGATAAGCTTTTTATAGATTTGAAATTGAACTCTAGATCTCGGGCATCGTTGCTAAATCTACCCCTTAGAAATAACAACTGCCCGGCAGCATAGTTAGCTTCACCTTCGACTAGGGCGTGGCATGCGGGGTCCAAAGTGAACTCGTCGTCTCCGAAAAGAAATTCTTTGTGCCAAGGGATTAAGCTGTGGCCAATCTCATGCCCTTCGATCCAGCGATGCTTGAGCCTGGGAACAGAGTCGTCGATGAGAATTCTTTTAGTGTCCGGCATCCAGAGCGCAGAAATTTTTGCCTTCTTTATGGCGTCGATTATGAGCCCTGGACGCAGCAAAAGCTGCTTCGTTCCGATTCTTATGCGATGAGTAAATTCGTCTATAAAACTCGCCTCAGTCGCACTGTAGAATTTTTTATCCAAACGCAGCAGTTCTCTGACAGCATCTAATGACAGCGGAGGGTCGGGGTTACCCAAGTCTTTGAGTAGACGATCTATAATGAAATTTATATCTGAAGCCTCGTGGTCCCCAACTCCTTCGATTTGCATTTCATGCTCCACCGTGCTGCGCTAGAAACTTAATGAAGTCCCTTAAAGCTTTTTGCTCGGCGCTACTAAGCTTCGACATGTCATCAGAACGAGCAGCAAATTTGAAAGCCTCATCTTGAAGTGCGGCATCATGTGTTATTGTCGCACCAGAAAGTTTCATCATCGCACGTTCTGGAACTTTAAAAACGGCTGCGAGCTGATGTACCGTTCTTGGTCGGGGCTTATGGCTGGGATCATGCTCGATCTTCCTGACCTCATCTTCATCGACCCTAGCCCTTTGCGAAAGCTCATATATAGTAACACCATCTCTTCTTCTAAGCTGCCTGACCAACACTCCGAAAGCTACTTTCAGCTTTTGTCGATCAGCACCATCCTCAGCAAGCTCTGATGGCAGAAACATTCCGATCTCTGCCAAAGTATGACTAGGACAGCCGGCTTCAGAGTCCAGATCTGCATCGGCCATGATCTTTTCCCGGAGCCGATCCCGAGAGATCATCATCTTCATAGCTGCACTCCTATGTGACAAATTTGAGCGCCTGAGCTTCGGTGAACTCGAAGTAACGCATCTTCTTAGCTTCATCGAAGCCCAAATCGGTCATTCCGCATTGATCTCGGTACCAACTTTCGGCACCCGCCAAAGCATGCAATCCTATCCTACCACCGTGCTCTTCATGCTTACTTAAGCTCACCGCAGCGGTAAGTAGAATTCTTCCAACACCCTTGTAGATTGGCGCGTCAGTAAAGCGCGGCCGGTTCCAAGGTGCTGCAGATAATAACAAAACTTCGGTCAACGGGCGACCAGCCTGCGACTCCTCACGGGCAAACCCCATGGGCATAGCGAGCATCAATCCTTGCGTTTGCCCGGCACATTCGATTGCGAAGCCGGTCAAGAAGGAGTGCTCGATCAATTCGGCCTTTTTCGGCCAGTCCCAATGCGCATCTTCTATCCCGGCCGCACGCAAACCTTCACCCGTATAATTCCCTGAGGCTTTCAATTCCTCTCGCTTCTTATCGAAAGATGGCCTCCAACGGTTTTTGAAATCCTGCACATTATTCGCAGCGATCTCGGAGAAAAGAGAAGCTGTTTCGAATGCTTGTGCGTTCCGATTCCAGAGATCGTAATCTCCGATATGCTTTCTGCTCACAGCACCATCAGCTCCGATTTGTCTTTCGTTACGGGATGCTCAAAAAATATCTTTTCCCCTTGATCGATTCTGYAGCACAGGGAGTGATACAGACGCAATGACTGCTTTATGACCGCTGTTTTTGACATCCCTTTCTCTGCCGCGAGGCGATCCAAAAGCCCCATCTCGCGCTCGCTCAGGACCAACGACATAGCCTTCCTGTCGGTCAAACAAACCTCCCTGCGTTGCAGCCATACATAATATGAACACAAAACGTATGTCAAGTGCATAGTTCACTGTTTGTTCTAAAAATCCGCAGGCCTCATTGCTGCCGGAACGGTCCTGCATTTTTCGCAGAAGCGGCCTCGGCCGGATGCGCTCTTTGCTGTGGCTGTCTGCCATACGACATTCCTCCGTTCGCTCCTTTAGGACCGTTGCGCTACCGCTCTTGACCTGGTCGGAGCGACAGTTACTGCGCGACCGCGTCGTCGTGGAAACCGCGGACATCGAAGATCCTGCGGACGACCCCCGTCCGCTTCGCCTCGTCCAGCCAGGCCGTGACGTAGGCGAGGGCGCCGGGACGGCCTTTCGGGACGGCGACCGCGACCTGCGTCTGCTGGAAGCCGCCGCTGACGATCCGTGAGCCCGGGACCTGCTCGACAACCGGTCGGAGCGTGTCACGCGAAAGGGCGAATGCATCCGCCTGCCCGGCGCGCATGAGCGCGACCGCCTCAGCCACGGAGGGAACCGCGACGGGCTGCGTGTGCGCTAGCGTGCGAGCGGAGGCGCGGGACGTCGTGGTGCCGTCTATCGCCAGGACCCGGAGACCCGGCCGGTCCACCTGCGCCACGTCGGTGATGCCGGAGGCACCGCTGACCAGATAGGTGCTCTCCAGGTCGTAATAGCCCGGCCCGAAATCGAGCACCTGCCGCCGCGCCGCGTCGACCGGCATGAAGCTCACGTCGATGGCCTCGGCCTGGAGCGCGGCGGCCGCAGCGCCGGAGTTCGGGAACAGAGTGACGGCCCGTGGGAGATCAAGCCGCCCTGCGAGATCGGCACTCAGGTCAGCCGTGACGCCGTCCGGCGTGCCGTCTTCTAGGCGGCGGACGAAGATCAAGCCGGCGGTCGGCGCCTCGATGAGGCCGACCCGCAGCGTACCCGTCGGGGCCAACTCGGCTTTGACGGCTGCATCCTGAGCGTGGCTGGAAAGCGTCATGCTGGCGAAAATCGCTGCGGTGGATAGAAGCGAGCGAGCCCACGGCAGGGAACGCGCTGGAGGGCTCTCGCGGTGACACCTTGGTGACACCCGCGATCCCTGCATCAGGGCTTGCCCCTGCTAAGTTATTGAGAAGATTGGCGCACCCGACACGATTCGAACGTGTGACCTTTGCCTTCGGAGGGCAACGCTCTATCCAGCTGAGCTACGGGTGCTGGCCGTGGCATTCCCTAGCCCAACCGCGCCGCCAGCGCAACGGCACAGACGCGATCGCACTTGGCACGCAATCGCACTTGGCCAGTCTGCGCTGCGGCTCGGACGTCGCGGAAGCGTTGGCGAAGATGATCGCTCGGGCGCGTCAGGCCGCGCGCGAGCGCGCCGGGCTGAATCCGCGGGCAGGGAGACCGGGGTCGTCCGTCACGGCGCCGGAGCGATCCGCGCAGGCAAGCCGGCGGCGCCGCCGGTTGCAGCTGTGCCGGTTCCAGATCCCGGCGGCTCCGGCGCACCCGCTCCGGCAACGGCGGGCGCCGCCAGATACTCCGCGGGTGTTGCCCCCGCGTCCTTGCCTTCGCGTACCGTTTCCCGGCCCCTGATCGACGGACACAGGCGTTGTGGAGCGGGCAGGTTTGGTGGAGGCGACGGGCGGCCGGGATCCGCGGGAGAACAATTTCGGCTCCCTGCGTCTCCTGTTCGCAGGCCTCGTTATCCTCGCGCACGCCCCCGAACTCGTGGACGGAAACCGGTCGCGGGAGCTGCTGACGCAGGTCTTCGGCACCCTGTCCCTCGGGGAGAGCGCGGTCGACGGCTTCTTCCTCGTGAGCGGCTACCTGATCACCGCGAGCTACCGCGCCAAGCGCTCCTTCGCCGACTACCTCAGGCGGCGGGTTCTGCGGATCTATCCGGCCTTCGTGGTCGCATCGCTCCTGTGCATCGCCGTCGTCGCGCCCCTCGCTGGCGGCGACCTGGCGGCGGCCTCGCCCCTGCAGACCCTCGTGCGGCTGTCGCTGCTGCTCATGCCGGTGGTCCCGGGCGCCTTCGCGGAGTTGCCCTATCCGCTGCTCAACGGCTCGATGTGGACGATCCCCTGCGAGTTCGGCTGCTACCTGCTGCTCGGCCTCGTCGGCACCGCCCGCGCCCTGCGCCGCCGGGGGCGCTATCTGGCCCTCCTCGCCGGGCTCGGCGCCCTCCTCGTCCTGCGCTGGCTCTGCCTGCCCGTGGGCCATCCGGGCGATACCCTGGGCTCCCTGTCGGAGATGATCCGCCTCACCTTCGTGTTCTGCTGCGGCGGAGCCTTCCAGCTGTTCGCCGACCGGATCACCTACAGCCGGCGCGGCGCTGCCCTGGCCGCCCTCCTGCTCCTGCCGCTGATGTTCAGCCGGCCGCTGGCCGAGCCCGCCTTCGCGATCCTCGGCGGCTATCTGATCTTCTGGTTCGCCTTCGCGGTGCGCCCCAATGCCCTCAGCCGCGCCACCGCGCAGGTCGACCCGTCCTACGGGCTCTACCTCTATGCGTGGCCGGTGCAGAACCTTCTTGTGGCCTGGATCCCCGGGATCTCCCCCTGGACGGTCGCCGCCCTGACGTTCGCGGTGGCTCTCCCCCTCGGCCTGCTGAGCTGGCACCTGATCGAGCGGCCGATGCTCCGGTTCCGGCCCGGGATGGGCGCCGCGCGGGCCGGCGTGCCGGCGGCGCGCCCCGCCCTCGGCGCCTAGGCCCCCACCCGCCTCCCGTAACCGCGGCCGCTCTGGCGCGTTCTCGATGGACGGCCCGGAGGCCGTCCTGGAGGCGAGGCATGGCGCAGACCCTGGATCGCGGGACGCTGGACCGGCTGATCGCCGTGGGCCGGACCCGAGGGGCGCTCACCGCGGACGACCTGCGGGCCGCGCTCCCGGTGGAGCGCATGGATGTCGATGCCCTGGTCCTGGTGATGCTGGAGCTCGAGGCGGCGGGCGTCAGCGTCGAGCCCGAAGCCTTCGGACCGCCGACGGACCGGCCGGTGCCGGTCCCGGTCACGCTTCCGGCGTCGCCCCCCGGCGCAGCGGCACCGGTCCGGCCGGCGGACACAGGTCACGGCGCAGTCTCGGCCGCGACACCCCCCGCCCCGATTCGGCCCCCTGCGCCAGGGCCGGCTCCGGACAACCCGACCGATGCCGGCCGGGCCGTTCTCCTCGCCGGCCTCGCCACGGTGCTGGTCCTCGGCGCGGCGGTGCTGATGCTATGAGCGGCTCGCTGCGGAACGCTTCGACGGCCGGCCCCGTTGGCCCGGGCCGGCCGGAAACGGCTCAGAGGACCACCGCGCCGATGCGTCAGAGCCAAGACGGAACCCTCGCCCTTCTGATCGCCGCCCTGCGGGAGGGGACGGTACATGTCGAGGCGCTGCTGACGCTGGCGCGGACGGAAGTCGACGGCAACCTCCGGGCGTTGGTGTCGCTGATCGCCATCCTCGGCACGATCCCGGTGCTCCTGATCGTCACCTTCTTCCTCGGGCTCGACGCCGTGGTGAAGCTGCTGGCCCTCCCGTTCGGCTCCGAGGCGCCGGCAGCGCTGATCGTCGCCGCACCGTTCCTGGTCCTGGCCCTCGGACTCGGCTGGATGGGCGCGCGCCGGATGGCCCTCTCGAACCTGGAGCCCTGGCGGACGTGGCGCCAGGTGAAGCGGGACGTCCGGGAGGTGGCGCGCACCGAAGCCTGACACCAGAACTAAGACGGTTTTCTGTTCTCTGTCAGAGTGATGCAGTGCAACTCTCCCGCGTCAGGTGAAGAGTGCGCCGCCGGGTCCGTCTCTCCGTCCGGCCCCTCGGTCCCGCGGAAGCGCGCCAGACACGTCTCCCCGTAAGCCATTGATCAACAGGCATTTTTTCCCGGGCACGACCAGCGCCCGGGTGAGGCCCGCTCAGTACGTCGGCGTCAGCATCGCGGCGGGACCCGGCTCCAGAGGCACGTCGAGCCGACACCGCAGGCCACCGGCTTCGAAGGCGAGATCGACGGTGCCGGCGAGTTCGTGCCGCACGCCGCCGGTGATCAGGCGCGTCCCGAAGCCGACCCGGGTCGGCGCCTGCACCGGCGGGCCGTTGCTCTCCTGCCACGTGAGCTGCAGGCGCCGCGCGCCCGCCGCGAGCGACCACGCGATCCGGACGCGCCCCGCCTGGACCGAGAGGGCGCCGTACTTGGCAGCGTTGGTGGTCAGCTCGTGGATCGTCATGCCGAGGGCCAGGACCTCCCGGGGGCTCAGCGACAGGTCCGGACCGTCCAGGCGGATCTGGTCGACACCGGTCCGATAGGGGCTGAGTTCGTTCTCCAGCACCGCGCGCAGGGAGGCGCCGCTCCAGTCCTCGCGGGTCAGGAGGTCGTGGGTCTTGGACAAGGCCAGGATCCGCGCCTCCAGGACGTCCGCTGAGCCGCGGGACTGGCGGGCGAGGGCCTGGACGGTGGCCAGGGTGTTCTTCACCCGGTGGTTCAGTTCGTGCAGCATCGTGCCCTGGCGCGCCTGCAGGGAACGGCCGCGCTGGATCTCCGCGTGCAGCGCGGCGGTGCTGCGCTGGAGCGTGCCGGCCATGGCGTCGAGCTTGCTCCCGAGCCGGTCGAACTCCGCCCCGCCGCGCAGGCCCGTGCGGGCGGCGAGGTCGCCCGCCTGCCACGCCGCCGCAGTGCGCAGGAGCCGGTCGACCGGGCGGCGGATGAATACCCGCCCGGCCACGAGGGCGGCGGCCAGCGCCAGCGCCGCCCCGAGGGCGATCAGCACCAGCCCGCGGCGGGTCGCGGCGTCGATATCCGCGAAGGCGGCGGCATAGTCGCGCCCGACCACCACGCGCACCCCGGCGAGCGGCCCGTCAGGCGCCGCCGTGGCGATGACCCGCAGGCGGCCGTCGAGCCCCCCGGCGACGCGCACGGCGTCGCCCTGGGCCGCCAGCATGGCGACCCGGGCGGGCGGCATCGGCTTGCCGATCCAGGACGCCTCGTCCGGGCGGCGGGCGATGATCAGACCGTCGCGGTCCGTGACGGTGATCGCCGTCTCCACCTGATGGAGCGCCTGCTCCAGGTGATCGGAGAGCCAGTCGAGATCGACGGCGGCGAGGAGGACGCCGGTGGGGGCGCCCGCCGCGTCACCGCCGTGGACCGCCCGGGCGAAGTGGATCGAGGGCCGCTTCGTCTGGAGGCCGAAAGCGTAGCCGCCCACCGCATAGCCGCCCCGCTCCAGGGCGCGGTGGAGATAGGCGCGGCTGCGGCTCGAATAGGCTCCCGCGGGCGAACCGGCGCTGTCGCAGATCACGGTGCCCTCGGAATCGGTGAGAGCGATCAGACGCACGTGCGGCAGCCGCGCGGCGGCGCGGCGCAGATAGCCGGAGCAGGCCGCGGGGTCCCGCGCCTGCACCGAGGAATCCCCCGCCATCAAGTCGAGGGCCTGCTCCATCCGCTCGGAGATCTGCTGGAAATCCTCCGCCACGTCCCGCGCGGTGGCGCGGACCTCGGCCTGCACGGCCGCGTCGCGGCTCGCCCGCAGGGCGACCTCGTTATAGCCCTGGATCGCCAGCGCCGGGGCGAGGGCGAGGAGGACCAGCAGCAGGATGCGGGTCGTCAGCGAGAGGGGCAGGGACGCGGGAAACGGGAAACGCGGCACCATGGGCGGTCAGTCGGGACCGGCGATCATCGCACCCGCCCCGCGGAGCCAGCGCCGCCACGACGATCGGCTCGGCAGGGCCGTCGCCGAAGGTCTCGGTCTCGGCGCGGCCGGAGACCCGCATCCGCATCCGCGCTCATGGAGCGCCGCCGCACCGGGCAGGCGACGGGCGGGGGCAGGGGGCTTCGATGGCGGGACGCCGGATCATGCCGGCCTTGTTGCAGAACCGATCGGCCCTTGCCAGTGGGCCGACGCGCCCGGTCCGTGGGATGGATCGTCTCAGCGGCCGCGGGGCCGCCCAGCCTGCGGGCGCAGGTGCAGGAAGCTGCGCTCGCCGGTGGCGGCCTCGGCCACGTGCTGGATCGTGTCGAGCAGGTCGGCCACGGCCTGCGGTGCGGCCGGACGGAACCCGGCCGTCGGTTCGACCCAGCGTTTCTGCGTCCGCCCCGCGGCGATCTGCGCCTCGCTCAGCGCGTCGAAATCCCGGTGTCGGGTCATGGCTCAGCCCTCCGGGGGGAACTCTGTCCGGGGTATGGTTGACGAAAGGTTAACGCTGCGTTCGGCGATCCAAACCCGGGCGGCGGGCGCCGGCTTGATCCCCGGCGCGGACCCTTCTAAGGAGAAAAAATCGAGGCTTTTCAATAGATTAGTGTGATTATAAACTACAGCCCCCGGCCGGTCGTGATGCTCAAGGCAGGATCCGGGTGGCGATGACCGGATCCGTCGGCCCCGCCCTCGGCGCCCGGTTCGCCGACGCCCTGGCCGGCCTGCGGCCGCTGGCACCGTTCTTCTGCCTCTACATGACCTTCGGGGCGACGCTCGGCTTCCTGTCCGGCGGGGCGCCGCTGATCCTGCGGGCGCGGGGCGTGGACCTGGCCGAGGTCGGGCTGCTGCAGCTGATCAACCTGCCGGTCGGGCTGACCTTCCTGTGGGCACCGGTCCTCGACCGGATCCGCCTGCCGCTCCTCGCCCATCGGCTCGGCTGGATCGCCGCCGCGCAGGCCCTGGCGGTGGCCCTGCTGGTCACCCTGAGCTTCGGCGAGTCCTGGCCGCTGCCTGCACTCCTCGCCCTGGCGATCGCCGTCTGCGCCTGCGTGGCGACCATGGATATCGCCCTCGAAGCCCTGGTGGTCGAGACCGTGCCGGCGGCACAGCGCACCGTCGTGGCCTCCGCCAAGCTGTGCGGCGCGTCGCTGGGCGGCATCCTGGGGGTCGGCGTGCTGGTCGGCGCCTACGATGGCCTCGGCTGGCGCGGGGCGGTCCTGGCCTGCGCGGCCCTCGACCTCCTCTGCCTACTGCCGATCCTGGACTACCCGGAGGCGCGGCGACGCGGGGCCGGGATCCAGCCGGACCGAGGGTCGGGCTCCCTGGCGCGGCTGCGCCTGCTGGGCGGGCGGGTGCTGGTGCTCGGCGCGTATTTCGCCGCCGCCTACCTGCTGGCCGGCCCCACCACCCTGGCGCTCCTCGATCTCGGCGTGCCGCTGGCGCAGGTCGGGTTCCTGACCGGCACCGTCCTGCCGGCGGTCAACTTGATCATGGCGCTGGCGGCGGGCGGGCTGGCGGCACGGTTCGGCACCGTCCGGCTGATCGCCGCGGGGGCGCTCGGCGTCCTCGCCTCCGGGGGCCTGATGGCTATCGCCTGCGCGGGCGGGTCGGCGGCGCTCGGGATCGCCGCCACCCTCCTGAACTTCTTCGCGGGCGGCTTCCTCGGGGTGCCGGTGTTCAACATGATCTATCGCTGGGCTCAGGGGCCGCAGCCGGCCACCGACTACGCGCTGCTGTTCGGAGCCGCCTTCTTCGCCGCCATGCCCCTGCGGGTCGCCGCCCCGGCGCTCGCGGGCTGGATCGGCTGGCCCGGCTACTTCGCCGCCAGCCTGCCGCTCTATGCCGCCGCGGTGGCGTGGCTCGCCGTCGCGGTGGGCCGGACCCTGCAGGCCGACGGGGCGGCGCGATGAGCGCCGGGATCGCCGCGCAGGTCGCCGCCCGGGTGCCCGATTCGCTCGCAGCCTACCGCGACGGCGTCGCGGCCGGCCCCGGAGGCCCGGACGCGCTGCCCCTCGGTGCCCTGCGCGACGCGGCGGTGTTCGACGCGACCCTCGCGGCCTTCGGGGCGGGTTTCGGCGCCGACTTCCAGAGGGCGGATCCGCGGGTGCGGGTCTCGTACTGGAGCCAGTACTACCTCGCGGCCCTGGCGACGCCGGCGCTGACCGCCCTGGTCCGCCTGGGGCGCCCGCTGCCGCTGGCCTTCGACGCGGTCAGCCTCGAACTCGACGCGGCGGGACGCCCGTGCCGCTTCCGCCTGCCGGCGGACGGATCGCCCTGCGCCGCCTGTCCGGCGCCCGGGCTCACCGGGCTGGTGGAGGCGCATCTGCGTCCCTTCGTGGCGCTGTGCCAGGCCCGGTGCGGGATCGCGCCCCGGGTCCTGTGGGGCAACGCCGCCGTGGTCCTCGACTACGTCGCCCGGGAACTCGGCGGTCCGGACCGCTGCGGGCGAGACGGGACGGGCGCCGACCCGGCCTGTGACGACGTCGCGGCCTGCCTCGGATGGCGTGCCCGGCCGGGCTGCGCTACGAGCCCCCTGGCGCAGGCGCTCTGCCCGGGGGCGTCGGGCTGCCGGCGGCGGCGCGTCTGCTGCCTGCGCCACCGCCTGCCGGGGGTGCCGTCCTGCGGCACGCTCTGCCCCGTCGAATGCGCCGCCCCACGTTGATCCGAGCCGCGCGATGCTGAAGGCCTTCCTCGCCTATTACCGGCCGTACCGGACTCTGTTCCTGGTCGATTTCAGCTGCGCGGTGCTGTCCGGCCTGCTGGAACTCGGCTTCCCCGTCGCCGTGAAGGGCTTCATCGACTCGCTCCTGCCCCGGCAGGACTGGGGGCTGATCCTGCTCGCCGCCGCCGCCCTGGCGCTGATCTACGTCGCCAATGCCGGCCTGATGGTGGTCGTCACCTACTGGGGCCACGTGCTCGGCATCAACATCGAGACCACGATGCGGGCGCGGGCCTTCGATCACCTGCAGAAGCTCTCGTTCCGCTTCTACGACGGCCAGAAGACCGGCCACCTCGTCGCCCGGGTGACCAAGGACCTGGAGGAGATCGGCGAGGTCGCCCATCACGGACCCGAGGACCTGTTCATCGCCGTGATGACGCTGCTGGGCGCCTTCGCGCTGATGCTCATGGTGCACGCGCCCCTGGCGCTGCTCACCGGGGCGATCCTGCCGGTCATCGCCTTCGTATCCCTCCGCTACGGCGGCCGCATGACCCGCAACTGGCAGGCCCAGTACGGCCGGGTCGGGGCCTTCAACGCCCGGATCGAGGAGAATGTCGGCGGGATGCGTGTGGTGCAGGCCTTCGCCAACGAGACGCACGAGCGCGCCCTGTTCGCCCGCGACAACGCCCGCTACCGGGACACCAAGCTCGAGGCCTACCGGCTGATGGCCGCGGGCCTGTCGATCAACTACCTCGGCCTGCGCCTCGTGCAGATCGCGGTGCTGCTGGGCGGCGCCGCCTTCGTGGTCCGGGGCGACCTGACGCCCGGCGGCTTCGTGGGCTTCCTGCTGCTGGTCGGCGTGTTCTACCGGCCGCTGGAGAAGATCGGCGCCGTGGTGGAGACTTATCCCAAGGGGGTCGCGGGCTTCCGCCGCTATCAGGACCTGCTGGCCACCGAGCCCGACATCACCGACCGGCCGGACGCCCGCGCGGTGCCGTCCCTGCGCGGCGACATCCGCTTCGAGGGCGTGGGCTTCGGCTACGGCCCTGGCCGGCCGGTCTTCACCGGCCTCGACCTCGCGGTGGCGGCCGGCGAGACGGTGGCGTTCGTCGGACCCTCGGGCGTCGGGAAGACGACCCTCTGCGCCCTGCTGCCCCGGTTCTACGAGGTCGAGGCCGGCCGGATCACGATCGACGGGATCGACATCCGCGACCTGACGCTGGCAAGCCTGCGGCGCCAGATCGGCATCGTGCAGCAGGACGTGTTCCTGTTCGCTGGCACGATCCGGGAGAACATCGCCTACGGCCGCCTCGACGCCACCGAGGCCGAGATCGACGCCGCCGCCCGGCGCGCGCGGCTCGGCGCCCTGATCGACGACCTGCCGGAGGGGCTCGACACGGTGGTAGGCGAGCGCGGCGTGCGCCTGTCGGGCGGCCAGAAGCAGCGTATCGCCATCGCGCGCGTCTTCCTCCGGAACCCGCCGATCCTGATCCTCGACGAGGCGACCTCGGCGCTCGACACCGAGACCGAGCGGGAAATCCAGCGGGCGCTGGCCGAACTCGCTCGCGGGCGCACGACCCTGGTGATCGCCCACCGCCTCGCGACCATCCGCGACGCCGACCGGATCGTGGTTCTCGGGGCGGCCGGGGTGGTAGAGGAGGGCCGGCACGCGGCGCTGGTCGCGGCCGGCGGCCCGTACAGCCGCCTGCACGCGGCCCAGTTCGGACGGGACGGGGAATCCGGGTCGGCCATCCTCGCCGCGGAGTGAGGCGCGCCGGATGAGACTGCGGCGCGTCGCTGCCTCCTCCGCGCGTGCGCTTCCCCGATCGCGGGCTCCAGCCGCAGACCCGGCGGCCGCGCGGGAAACCCGTTCAGAGCCGGGCCGGCACCCCGGATCCCGTCGATTCCCGGACGACGAGGCGCGTGGGAAACAGCCTCTGGGCGAGGTTGTCCGGCGCCCGCGTCCCCTCGATCAGCTCGACCAGCGTCGCGAAGGCGAAGCGGACCATGTCGAGGGTCGGGCCGTCCACCGAGGTCAGGCTCGGGACCGTGTAGGCGCCCTGGGTAAAGTTGTCGAAGCCGACGACGCGGATGTCCTCGGGGACGCGCACGCCGCGCCCGTGCAGCGCCTTCAGCACGCCGAACGCCACCCGATCGTTCGCCGCCACGATGGCGTCCGGCCGGCCGCCCGCCCGCGTCTCCGACCGCTCCAGCAGGGCGAGGGTCGCGCGATGGCCGCCCTCGGAGGTCCGGTCGCAGGGAACCACGAGGTCCTCGCGCAGCGGCAGCCCCGCCTCCGCGAGCGCGTCCTGATAGCCGCGGAACCGTTCGGTCACGGCGCGCGGCCGCTGGCCGTCGCGTTCCCCCGTGAACAGGCAGATCGACCGGCTCCCGGCCCGGACCAGATGCCGGACGGCGTCGCGGACCGCTTCGCGCTCGGCCCGCATGGCGAAATGCGTGCCGGGCACGTCCAGGCCGAACACGACGAAGGGGAACCGCTTGGCCTGCAGCAGCGCGATCAGCGGGTCGTCCCGGCGGTCGACGAACACCACCATCCCGTCGACCCGGGCCTCGCTGACCAGACCGGCGATCCGGCTCAGGCCATCCGGATCGTCGCCGCGGCGGCACCGGTGGACCAGCGTGTAGCCGTGCTGGTCGGCGACATGCGCGAAGGTCTGCAGGACGATGCCCTGCTGGGTCTCCTCCATCAGGCCGGACGCCGCGTCGGCGGGCTGTGTTCCGATGGAGAACACGCACGCGATGCTGCGGCTGGGCTTCTTGCGCAGGGACCGGGCCGCGAGGCTCGGCACGAAGTCCAGGTCGCGCATGGCCGTTTCGATGGTCTCGCGGGTGGTCCGGGCGACCTTCTCGGGATGGTTCAGAACCAGCGAGACCGTCTGAAAGCTCACGCCGGCCCGTCGCGCGACGTCCTTGATCGTCGTCTGGCCCATCGTCACCTCGAGCCCCGGGCCGCCCGGAGCCGCGCGGCACTGCCCCGTTCGAACAACCCGTCTAGAGCTGTATCGATCGGAGATAAAGCTGCGGACGCGACGATGAAAGTGGCTCCGAGCGGCACAATACCGGTCTTACGAGCACGAAATCTGGGATGTCCCGCACCGGGAAGACACCGATCCGCCGGGTCGGGGCTGTCCCCGTCAGCCGGCCCTCTGGCCCAGCGTCTGGATCAACCTGAGCAGCACGCCGCGGATATGGGATCGGAGGGGTTTGTTCTCTGCCATGGGACGCCGTTGGAAGCGCCGGACCGCGGCGCCTCAAGAAACACGCCCATTGGACTGGCGTTGCTACGTAAAAAGCGGGTTCGATGCCGCAGGGGCGACCCAGGACCATCCTCTAAGGACGTAGCGCGAGGCCCGCATCGACACGCCGCCAAGGCTCGTATGATGGCGCGGGATCGTCGACAGAACGCTTTTGATATGCGCGCGCAGTTTCGCTTTGCGGAGCGAGGCCGTCTCGGCGCTCGCGGTCGGTGGATTGGCGGAGGTCGACATGTCACGGGCTCCCGCTCAGGAGCGCCGCCTCACCGAGCCACCGGACAAGGGCCAGGGGCGACGCTCGACGTTTCTATAGTTCATCGACGACGCGAAATCTCATCGACATTTGATAACCCAAAACTAATTGGTGTTTTAAATGTATTAAGGTTTATTCGGCCCAAGACTTAACCCCATCATGTTCCGCACTACGTAGAGATTCCGAACGACCGCCTCAGGGCGGCAGCAGGGGGGAGGTCGGTGCCAGAGCGTTTCTACTTCGACGTCGAGAACGCCGAGGAGACGATCCGCGACGAGGACGGTGTGGAGGTCGGCAGCCTGGAGGAGGCCCTGGCCGAGGCGCGCAGCGTCATCTCCGAGATGGCCGATGAGATCTGCGCCGCCGATCCCAGCCGCTTCTGGAGCCTGGTCGTGCGCGACACCTCCGGACGCCCCGTCTGCCGGCTGCCGATCCGGCGCTAGGGCATCGTTCCGATCGCGGCCTCCGACCCGATGCGCGAGGACTGCTCCGCCGCGGTCGACAAGAAGCCCGCCGCGGCACGGGCCGGGCGGGCTGGAGGTGGTCTCGTCTCGGAGAAGACCGACCGTAGTGGCCGCCCGGCGGCCGCGCATCCCCCATCCGGGTGAGAGCGCCACACGATCCCGCGACCGTGGCGGGGTCTTGGCCGACGCCGACCGCCGCGGGGCAAGACGCGTCCGCCCCCCGGACGCACGGCTCGGCATCCCCGCGACGGGATCCGCGGTGCGCGGAGACCATCGCCGGACAGGGGCGCCCATCAGCCTCCGAAGGGGCGGGGCGGCAGGCCGGCCACGCCGACATCGAGTTCGAAGAGGGCGCCGGCCTCGGGCACATGCTCGGCCCCCCGCGCGGCCGAGGTGACGAACAGGCGGTCGAGACCGGCGCCCGCGAAGGTGCAGCTCGTGATGTTGGGCGCGGGCAGCGGGATCGCCCGCATCAGGCGTCCCTCCGGATCCACCCGGCTGAGACGCCCGCCGCCCCAATGGGCGATCCAGAGGCAGCCCTCGGCATCCGTGGTCATCCCGTCGGGCCAGCCCCAATCGTCCGGAAAGCGCAGGAAGGGCCGCTTGCCGGTCAGCCCGCCGTCCGCAGCGAGGTCGAAGGCGTAGACCGTCCGGGCGGCGCTGTCGCTGTGATAGAGGACCCGGCCGTCGCGGCTGAAGGTCGGCCCGTTGGCGACCCCGTAGCGGGTGTCCATCCGCCGCCAGGTCAGGTCCGGATCGAGCCGGTGCAGGGAACCGGAGACCGCCGTCTCGGCCTGGTGCATGGAGCCGGCCCAGATCCGGCCGGCGCCGTCGACCTTGGCGTCGTTCAGGCGGTTGTCCGGATGGTCCGGCTCGGGATCGCCGATCGGCACGAGGCGGTCGGCCTCCAGGTCGTAGGTCGCGAAGCCGCTCTTCAGCCCGACGACGAAGTCGCGCCGGCCGGCGCGGGGGAGGATCCAGCCCAGCGGTTCCGGGAACGGGCGCGTGCCCACCGCGCCGTCGGCGAGGTCGAGCCAGTTCAGGGCCGGGGCCTCGATGTCGACCCAGAACAGCACGCCCCGCTCCGGAACCCAGACCGGCCCCTMGCCGAGGCGGTCGCGCCGGGGCCGGTCGAGGATGCGGATCCGCGGGTCCATGGCGGCGCGCTCCCCCGTCCGGCCGCCGCTCAGG
>NZ_JBFULS010000087.1:0-14985 GCF_054049775.1 Methylobacterium sp. P5_C11
GGGTACCGAGATGGCGCCGTCGCGCCCGACGGGCTGCTCGGGGATGAGGGCGGATTTGGAGCCGGCGGAGAAGCGGTCGGCCACCAGCGGTCCGGAGAACAGGCCGCCGGAGCCGGCTTCCCAGACGGAGACCGAGACCATGTCGCCGATGCCGATGACCGGCTCGGAGGAGGGGCGGTGGTCGCCGAAGGAGGCGAGCAGGCTGTCCAGGGGCCGGCCGCGCAGGGCCTCGACCACCGAGGGGGTGACGTCGATGATCTCGTAGCGGGCGAGCATGCCGCCATCGGCGGTGGTCACTTCAGCCCCGGCCTGGATCGCGCTCGCCGTCGGACCCGCCGCGGGCAGGTACGTGCAACCACCGGCAGATCCTGCCGCCAGGGCGGCCATCAGGGCGGTGCGCGCCGTCTTACGCAGCATCACAGAGACTTCTCCTCGCCGACCCCGCGCCATCGCTGGCCCGGGCCGGGACATCCAGTTTGACCGCCAAACGCTGCGATCGCTTTAACGGCCGCGCCGAACTCGCGGCGGCCCTCGCGGACGGCCGGGCTATCCGTGCGCAATGCGTCACCAGCGTGGCACGGCCACGCTTATGCCGCCCAAGCTTAACCTTATCATGTCCGGGCTGCGATGTCCGCAGGCGTCGGGGCGAGGCTCCCGCGCAGCGTACGTCCCAGGGCGTCGGCTGTGATGTCGATGCGCTGAGGGGCTGCCTCCGGATGGCCGAAGCGGAACAGCGCGTACTCGGTGGTCCGCCCGCCGAAGCCGGGCTTGCAACTCGGCAGCGACGGCGCGTGATCGCCGAACACGCAGAGCGTGATGGTCTGGCTCCGCTCGCGGGCGATGGCGCCGAGCCCCGCCACCAGATCCTCCACCATCCGTCCGGTATTGGCGACGTGGTGGAGATACTGCGCCTGCGGATCGTCGAGGCCCGGCAGCCGCCCGGGCTTCCAGGGACCGTGATTCTCCATGGTCACGCAGAACAGGAACAGCGGCGTGCGCCGCGCCCGCACCTCCGCCACGAGGCGCTCGCCGAGGGCGATGTCCCCGACATACGGGCCGACCCGCGGCGCCTCCGCGAAGGCCTCGCCCATCACGAGGTCGCTGAAGCCGAAGGATTCCATCACCTGGGCGCGCCGGAAGAAGTCCCGGTGGAACGGGTGCAGGAACAGGGTCCCGTAGCCCCGCCCGCGGGCGAGCCGCGCGAGGCTCGTCGGCTCGTCGCCGCTGCGGGCGGTATAGGGGTCGTACCGGCCGAAGCCGAGGCTGTCGGACGGACGGCCCGTGAGCACCGCGTGCTCGGTGCGCATCGTGTAGGCGCCGTGCGCCGGGACCCCGAGCCGTCCGTACTGCGCGGCGCGGGTGCGGAACAGCTCCATCACCGGCAGCTTGGCGCCTCCCAGGCGCTCCGGATCGATGAACGACTCGAGCTGGATCACCACGACGACGTCGTCGCCCGGGCCGGGCGGCAGGGTCGGCGCCGCCGGCTCCGGCTCGCCGCCCGCCAGCGCCCGAGCTGTGTAGCCCAGGAGGCTCGCCGGGAGGCCGACCCGGGCGACGTCCGCCTCCAGATCGGGCCGCGGGAACCAGCGGGCGATCAGCCGGGCGAGTGGCGGCCGCGGCGCGGCCTTGACCAGGAGCCAGAGCAGCATCGGCAGGCCGAGCAGGGCGAGAATGCGAGGGAGGGTGGCCGCCGGCAGCACGCTCGGCTCGGTCCGGTACCAGAGCACGGTCGCCGCCAGGGCGAGCAGGACCGGGACGGCGATGCGCGGATCCCACAGGGGCGGAATGTAGTAGAGCTGCGGGTGGCGGGGCACCTGGGGCAGCAGGGCGAAATCGCTGAACAGCAGCGGCTCGCCGATCACCGAGCGCTTCGCGCGGCTGACGATGATGAGGATCGCCACGGTGATCACGCAGGTCAGCCCGGCGAGCCACGGCCGCCAGGAGAAGGCGAACCAGAACAGCAGGATCAGCAGGTAGCCGAGCAGGCGCAGGCCGAGATCCCGCTTCGCGCGGCTCGCCCGGGTGATCGCGTCGCCCGCGAACACCTCCAGGGCGAGGCAGATGGCGAGCGCGAGGCCGGTGGCAATGAGGAACGTCGTCAAGACTCGGGCACTCGACGTGGGGCGGGCCTGCTCCCCGCCGGGATGCGGACCGGCTGGGAACAGCGCGCGGGGGAAAGGATTTGCGAGCCGTTCCTGATCCGGGATGATCAGAAGCGGCCCGAACGGCGGACTGCTGCGGGTCGACCCTAGCAGCCCGCGCTATCGCTTTGGTGTCACAGCGAAGGTGTCACGTCGGAGACTCGCGAAACCGGGTCCGCGCCGGGGCGTCCCTCCTACCGCGGGCCGCCTCCGGCCTCCCGACCGACGCCGCGCCGGCTGCGCAGGGTCCGGACGATCGGATTGAGCAGGCCGTAGCGCGCGCGCATCAGCAGGTGGGCCGTCCGGCCGAGGGAGAGGGCGTTGCGCGGGGCCGCCTCCCGGGCCGCGCTCAGGCGATCGAGGAGCTGCTCCGGGCTGCACGGCTTCATCGCTACGGGATCGAGATAGCGCGGATAGAGGATCATCGCCCCGGCCACCAGCTCGTCGAGGCTCAGCCGGCGGCCGCGATCGGCCGCCGGCGCGAGATCCTCCGACAGGCCCCAGCCCGCGTAGAACGGCCGGCCGTGCGTCGCCACGGTCAGCCCGCGGATCAGCGCCTCGAACCCGGCGAGAGACGTCATGGTCTCGACGTGGTGGACCCGGTCGAGGAGGTCGACGATGCTGATGCCGGTCACGATCCGGTCGGCGAGCGTGAGCGCCTCCGCCTCCGGGATGATGCCGGGCCGGAACCCCGCTTCCACGTCGGGATGCGGCTTATAGAGCAGGACCGCGTCCGGGTTGCGCCGGCGTGCCGCCTCCAGCAGGGCGCGGTTCGAGCGGACCAGCGGCGAACCGTGCCGCACCGAGGCGTCGTCCTCGACCTGCCCTGGCACCAGCACGACGCGCCGCCCGGCCGGCCAGTCGAGCGCCGCAGCGTCGAGGCCGACATTGTACTTGCTGAGCCGACGCGCCACGACCTCCTCGCGCAGGCGCCGTGCCCGGGCGACGAGGGCGGGGGTGAAATCGGCCTCGGCGAGCGTCCGCTGCAGCCGGCTCTCCCGGCGCGGATCGTAATAGATGCCGAGGTCGTCCACCACGATGGAGGCGCCGGGCTGGAGGCTCGCGCCGAGGCCCACCGAGCGCAGGAACCCGTCCTCCACGCGGGCGAGCGGCAGCCCGGCCTTCGTGCAGGCTTCCTCGAGCTGGCCCGGTGCCCGGGTCGCCCAGGCGAGGACGCGGCCGCGATGGCGCTGTCCCGCCGCGACCGCCGCCTCGGTGGTCATGGTGTGGACCGGCCGCCCGGCGGGTCCGGCTCCGAGCACGTCGAGGGCGGGGCGCTTCCAGCGGGACATCCCGACATAGACCACCCGCCGGTCGTTCTCGGAAAAGCGGGCCGCGAGCCACGCCACCCGCTCGCTGCAGGCTGCACGGTCGATCGGGTCCCGGGTCCAGGGATCGAGGTAGTGGACACCGCCCTCCCCGCCGAGGGGGGCGCCGTCGAGGCTGATCCGCAGGGATGCGAATCCGGTCTCCGGCGTGTCGTACGGGCTCAGGATCGGTCCGGGAGAGACCGTCAGACGGCGCCGGCCGGTCAGGGCGAGCAGGCGCCCGGCGAAGCTCCCTGCGCCCCAGACCGCGCCGATCGCGCCGGCGCGCGCCGGCCCGAAGGCGAGGCCCGTCGCGGCCTCGATCTCCGCCCGCAGGCGGCGGATCGTGCGGCCGGTCGCGTAGAGCGACAGGGTCGGGTCAGGGGCCATTGAGGGTGCGTCCGGCTCCGGTCGGGCGAGGGGCTGGCCCGCCTGTAGCGCATTTTCGCCGGCATGGGATGGCCGTGCAACGCGGGGACAACCTTCGCCGGCGACACGCTCGCCACGTCCTGGAAAGGATTTGGACATATCGTCGCCGTGATTGCCCGCCTAATCCCAGGCTGAGCCGCAGAGGCGCGACCGTTGCAGACGGGTCACGCCGATGCGGAAACGCCATGCCGCGACACGGCCTCGGATTGCGGGTCTGCCGGGCACCGTGCCAACTCAAGGTCTCTCGCGGGCTCGGTTCGTCCAGCCCTGGGTCAAGGATAGAAGCGCCGCGGAATGCAACAGACCGCCTCCGACGCCCTCCGCGACCGCCCCGCGACCTTCCTCTTCCTGCAGGGTATCGCAACACCGTTCTTCTCCGATCTCGGACGGGCGCTGCGCGCGCGGGGGCACAATGTCCGGCGCATCAATCTCTGCCCCGGCGACTGGCTGTTCTGGAGCGGCGACGCCGACAATTACCGCGGCCGCCGCGAGGCCTGGGGCCGATACCTCGAATCCTATCTCGACCGCGAGGGCGTCACCGACATCGTGCTGTTCGGGGATTGCCGGCCGTTCCACAGGGCTGCCCGGATGATCGCCGAGTATCGTGGGCTGCGGGTGCACGTGTTCGAGGAGGGCTACATCCGCCCGAACTGGATCACCTGCGAACTCGGTGGCGTGAACGGCTTCTCGTCCCTGCCCCGGACGGCGGCCGAGATCCGCGCCCTGGCGCGGCGCCTGCCGCAGCCCGGCCGGGCGATGCCCTCCACCGGCGACATGGCCCGCCGGAGCGTCTGGGATGTCGGCTACAACCTCGCCAACGTCCTGTTTCCCTATCTCTTCCCCCATTTCCGCAGCCATCGACCGACCCACATCGCCGCCGAATATGCGGGCTGGATCAAGAAGTTCGCCCGGCGCACCCACACCCGTCGCGAGGCGGCGCGGTGCGATGAGATCTACCGGGCGGTCGGCTGTGACTACTTCCTGCTGCCGCTCCAGCTCGACAGCGACTACCAGATCCGGGTCCACTCGCCGTTCCTCGGCGTCGAGGGCTTCATGGACCGGGTGATCAAGTCGTTCGCGGACGCCTCCTCGGCGCCGACACGGCTCCTGGTGAAGTTGCATCCGCTGGACAGCGGCCTGATCAACTGGCGCAAGTTCGCCCGCGCCTCGGCCCGCCGCCACGGCGTCAGCGACCGGCTCGACTTCATCGACGGCGGCGACCTCCCGTCCCTGATCAAGGGCGCCCGCGGCGTGGTGATCGTCAACTCGACGGTGGGGATGCTGTCCCTGGAGATGGGCTGTCCGACCCATGCGGTCGGAACCGCGATCTACAACATGGCCGGCCTGACCCATCAGGGCGACCTCGACGGGTTCTGGCGGAATCCGACACCGCCGGAGATGGACCTGATGGCGGATTTCCGCCGGGTCGTGCTGCACCGGACCCAGGTCAATGGCGGCTTCTTCTCCACCGGGGCGATCGACCGGGCGGTTGCCGGCTCGGTGCCGCGGATGGAATCGGCCCTGCCCGATTCGATGCTGGCGGCTGCCCGGGCTGTCCGCGAGGCGGCCGAGCGGGACGGGGAACTGGCGCCGGTCTACTGACCCGATCCCTGCCGTGATCCGTGTCGACATCGCCGTTTCGGGACCTTTGATGCGGCTTTCGCCGCCGGTGAGCCCTTCCCGACCTTGATCTTTCCCTGCGCGGCGGCGTAACCCGCCGCATGCCCCGCATTCTGATCACCGGCGCGTCGAGCGGCATCGGCGCCGCGCTGGCGCGCCACTACGCGCAACCCGGCGCGAGCCTCGTCCTCGTCGGCCGCAACGCCGAACGCCTGGAGATCGTCGCCCGGGACTGCCGTGCGAGCGGCGCCGCCGTCGAGACCGCCCGCCTCGACACCCGCGACCGGGCCGCCACGGTGGCCCTCGTGCACCGGGCCGACGCGGCCGGGCCTCTGGACCTCGTCATCGCCAACGCGGCGGTGAACGGCGGCAACCAGGAGGGGCAGGTGGAGGCCGAAGACGTGGCCTTCGAGACCGCCGACATCAACTACACCGGCTCGCTCAACATCATCTTGCCCAGCCTGACGCTGATGCTCCAGCGCGGGCGGGGGCAGATCGTGCTGATGTCGTCGCTGGCGGCCTACGCACCGCTTCAGGACGCGCCGGCCTATAGCGGCGCCAAGGCGGCCCTCGTCGCCCATGGCCTCGCCCTGCGGCAGAAGGTCGGCCCCCGCGGCGTGAAGGTCAACGTGGTCACGCCCGGCTACGTGAAGACGCCGATGGGGGGCGAGCTGAAGGGCTGGCGTCCCCTCGAGATCAGCGCCGAGGAAGCTGCCCTGCGCATCGCCAAGGGCATCGCGTCCAATCGCGACCTGATCGCCTTCCCGTACGTCCTCACGGCGCTCGCCCGCACCGTGCTGCTCCTGCCGGAGAGCGTCCGCAAGGCTGGCCTCTACGCGTTCCGGTTCCAGCGCCGGAAGCGCCGCTGATGGCTCGGCCCCGGATCGCGCTGTTCGTCCTCGAGGCGCTGCCGAACGCCCGGGTGGGGCGCCGGCTCGTCGCCGATCTCCGGGCCGACATCGCCTTCGTGGGCCTTTCGAACGCCGAGCGTCCGTCGAGCGGCGGCCTGACCGGTCAGATCCGGCGGCACCTCGCGCGCTCGGGCACCGGGATCCTGCCCTATCTCGCGGTGAATTTCGGGCTGCCGGACCTGCTGCGTCCGCTCGCGCCCCTGACCCAGGCGGCCTCCGGAAGCGGCGACGCGCCCGAGGCGACGCCGCTGAGAACCCTTTGCCGCCGCCTCGGCATCCCGACCCTGAAGGTCGACGACGTCAACGGGCCTGAGGTCGCGCGGACGCTGCGCGACACCGCCCCCGACCTGATCTTGACCTACCATTTCGACCAGATCCTCAAGCCCGAGACCATCGGGCTGGCGCGCCTCGGAGGCCTCAACGGCCATCCCGGCCTGCTGCCGCGCCACCGCGGCCCCGTGCCGACGATCCACGCCCTGGCCGACGGACCCGGCAGCTTCGGCATGACCCTGCACCGGCTGGCGGCGACGATCGACACCGGGGCGATCCTCGCGCAGGAAGCAGTGCCGCTGCCTGCCGGCACCACCGCCACCCGCGCCGCCGTGGCGCTGCACGCCCATGGGCGCGGGATGTTGGACGGGCTGCTCGATACGATCGCCCGGACCGGCGCCCTGCCGGAAGGCCGGACCGAGGCGGTGCTGCCCTACTGCCCCTTCCCCGACCGGGCGATGCTGGCCTCTCTGCGCCGCCGCGGCCTGCGGCTGACCGACGGGCAGGATCTCCGCGAGGCGCTGAGCCTGTCCGCTCGGGCCGATTAACCGGCGGTTAAGGCTGTTCGGTGAGGGTTCGTTCAGCCCTCACAGCCGCCGACCAGGCTCCGCGTATGCCGGATACCAGCGCCCTCCATTCGGCCTCCGACGCGCTGGCTGCGGGGCGGCAGGTCCAGAGCGGGCGCATCCGCACGATCTCCGAGAACCTCGCCAACGCCGACTCGGTCCCGGCCACGCCCGGGGGTACCCCCTATGCCCGCAAGATCGCGGTGTTCGCGCCCGTGCTCGCCGACAGTCCCGGCGACCCGGTCGGGCGGATCGTCCGCGACACTAGCGACTTCCGCAGCCGCTACGAGCCCACCAATCCCGGGGCCGATCTCAAGGGCTACGTCCGCCTGCCGAACGTGAACACCGCGGTGGAATCCGCCGACCTGCAGCGGGTGATCCGCAACTACGAGCTGAGCCTGAACGCCTCGGCCTCGATCAGCACGCTCACGCAGGCGACGATCAACCTGATCAGTTGAGCCGGGCGTTCCGCCGGCCGTAGACGGCGTAGATCCCGAGGCCGATCGCCAGCCAGATCGCGAGGCGGATCCAGGTATCGGCCGGGAGCGCGGCCATCAGCGTCACGCAGGACAGGATCCCGAGCCCCGCCGTGAGCGTCGCCGCCGGGACGCGGAACGGGCGCGGCCGCGCCGGATCGGTCCGGCGCAGGATCAGCACCGTGGCGCAGACGAGGCAGAAGGCCAGGAGCGTGCCGATGCTGACGATCTCGCCCAGGATCTCGATGGGCACGAGACCCGCCACCGCCGCGGTGAACAGGCCGATCACCACCTGGCTCGCCACGGGGACCCGGGTGACCGGATGGACCCGGCAGAAGATCCTCGGGAGAAGGCCGTCGCGGGCGATGGCGAAGAAGATCCGGCTCTGGCCGTAGAGCGCGGTGAGCGCCGAGGTCGTCAGTCCGATCAGGGCGCCGACCTTGATGAAGGTCGCGAAGCCCGGCAGGCCGATGGCGTCGACGGCCTTGGCCACCGGATCGGCGACGTCGAGGTCGCGGTAGGGCACGAGGCCCGTGAGGACGGCCGCCATCGCCACGTACAGGATCGTGGTGATCAGGAGCGATCCGATCAGTCCCACCGGCGCGTCGCGCTGGGGCGCCCGGCACTCGCCCGCCGCCGTCGCCACGGTCTCGAAGCCCACGAAGGCGAAGAACACCACCGCGGCGCCGCGGAACACGCCGCTCCACCCGTAGGCGCCGAAAGTGCCGGCATTGTCCGGCACGAAGGGATGCCAGAGGTCCGGCCGGAGATGCGCCGCGCCGACGCCCAGGAAGGCCAGGATGATCGCCACCTTGCAGGCCACCAGCAGCCCGTTGACCAGGGACGCCTCCTTCGTGGCGCGCATCAGGAGGGCGCTGAGCAGCAGGACGATGCCGGCGGCGGGCAGGTTGACGACGCCGCCGTCGCCGGGCGCCCCGGCCAGGGCCTGCGGCAGCGTCAGCCCGAACTCTGCGGCGAGCGACTGCGCGTAGCCCGACCAGCCCACCGCCACGGTCGCCGCCGCAACGGCGAATTCGAGCACGAGGTCCCAGCCGATGATCCAGGCGGGAAACCGGCCGAGGCTCGCGCGGGTGTAGGTATAGGTGGAGCCCGCCTCCGGGATCATGGCGGCCAGCTCGGCGTAGCACAGGCCCACGAGGCCGCAGGCGATGCCGCCGATCACGAAGGAGAGGCTGAGGGCCGGGCCGGCATATTGCGCCGCCGCCGTTCCGGTGAGCACGAAGATGCCGGCACCGATCGTGGCGCCGAGACCCATGGCGACGAGGCCCGGAGCCGTGAGGCTGCGGGCGAGTTCGCGGCCCTGCCCCGCCTGCGCGGGGTCACCGGCCGCCACCGCGGATTCTGCCATCGCGTCGATCCTCCCCGCCTGAGCTTAACCGGACCGCAGCGCGGCACATTCCGTGCCCGCGCATCCTCCCCCGCGAATTCGGCGTCGACCGACCCCCGTCCATGCGGGCAACGCGCTCAGGGAATGCGCGTGGACGCGATCGCGCAGCCCGACGGCCCCGTCTGCCCGTCGGGGGGGGAACGGCTCACCGCCGCAGGTCGTCCTCGGTCCCGTCACGCCGATCCGGGTCGCGGTGGCCGGCCGCGATCGGCGCGGAGGCCGACCCTCCCGGCCCGCTGCCCCCGATCAGCCGGGTGTCGGTCCGGAACGCCCGGGCGACGATGCCGGCCAAGCGGATGAAGGCGCGGCCCTGAGGGGTGATGACGTAGCCGTCCGCCGCCGGAGCGACATTGCCGGACGCCTGCTGCTCGGCGAGGCGCCGCTCCATCTGCCGGAACTCGCCCAGATAGACTCGCTCGAACACGGCCCGCGCCCGCTCCGGCGTGTAGCGCGCGTCGGGATGTGCCGCCATCTGGCCCAGCAGGAACACGCTGATCGAGCGGTCCACCGTCACCGGCAGGATCACGAAGACGCTCAGATTCAGGGAGAGCGACAGGATGCAGGCGCCGAGGGCGTCGGCCCGGCGCAGGCCCCAGGGCCGGCCGAGACCGGCGAGCGCCACCGTCGCCGCCAGGGTCAGCAGGAAGGCCACCGCCAGCAGGATCAGTCCGCGGTAGAACAGGATCGTCACGCCGGACCAGAGATCCGTCTGGAACAGCAGCACGAAGCAGCCGAAGCCCAGAGCGATCGCCCCGGCCTGCAGCAGCGCCTGGGCGCAGAGCCAGCGCAGGGCGCGCGCCAGGCGCGGGCGAGCCGGGGTTGCGGTCTCAGTCATCGAGGTCCTCGACGCGCAGGATCCGGACATTCGGGCTCGCATAGGCCGCGCGGCCGTGCCAGACCCAGGAATCCGGGCTGTTCCAGGCGGCATCCTGCGCGGTGACGATCAGGGCGCCGATCCCGGCCTCCACGGCCCGGCGCCGGACCGAGGCCGCGTTTAGCCCCGCGCCGAAGATCGGCCCCACGACGGCGAGCCGCCCCGCAACGGCGTCGGGCGGGGCGCCGAACAGGCGTGCCTCGGCGTCGGCCACCGCCACCGGCTGGCGGCCGTAGAGCCCGAAATCGAACACCCGCCTCGGCAGCGGCGATGCCTGCAGCACCAGATCCGGGGGCAGGTGCGTGCCGGCCCAGGCATAGGCCGCTCGCAGAGCCCGGTCGATGTCCGGACGTCCGTTCAGGAACGCGAAGGCGGGCCGGCCGAAGGCGGGATAGGCCCGCATCCCGACGAAGCCGTAGAGGGTCGTCGCGTAGCCGAGGAGCAGCAGCGGCGCGAGGGCGCCGGGGAGCCGGAGCCGCCGCGCCTCGGACCGCCGGGTCAGCGCCACTACGGTCCAGACGAGGGCGGAGACCTGCGCGAGCAGGACCACCCGCGCGCCGAGGTCGTTGTTGAGGATCGCCGAGCGCAGGACTCCGCCGAGGAGCAGGCTCGCCGCCGCGCAGACGGTCAGCAGCCGCCCGGCCTCGCGCCCGTGCGCCGTGCGGCGCGGGACGAGGCTCCAGAACACCAGGGTCCCGGCCGCGGTCACGCCGAGCGCCACGGCGTAGTTCACCGGCAGCAGGATCAGCCGGAGCACGCTGAGGACCGGTTCGTCGACGAGCCCTTCCAGGGGGGCGAACTGCCGGATCGCGATCCGGACGGTGGCTCCGCCATCGGCCCGGTTCGCCAGGATGCCGAGCAGGTAGGGAGCCGCCAGGGCAGCGCCGATCAGGCCGGAGGCTGCGAGGCGGATCGCGGCGCGCCCGCGGTGCTCCAGGCCGAGCAGCACCAGCCAGATCCCCGCCGCCGCCGCCGTGCCGAGGCAGACCCAGATCGACAGCCCCGCGCAGGCCGCGAAGGCGACGCCCGCCGTGCCGACCGCCGCGGCTTCCGCCCGCCGGTCCGGCCGCGCCCGGTCGGCGACCTCGGCCAGCGCCAGCAGACCGAGCCATCCGGCGAGCGTACCGGCTACGTGGTGCGGCACCCAGACGAGGGAGGACGGCCAGTTGACGACCTGCTCGCTCAGCCATTCCGGGATCGGAATCCAGGTTCCGGAACTGGTCCGGTCCGCGAGGGCGAGCAGGATGTCGAGGCCCCCCGCCGGCAGCAGGAGCAGCACCGCGCGGCGCACCAGGGCAGGCGGCGCGTCCTGCACCAGGCCGGTGGCCGCGAGCAGCCGGTCGACGAGGCCGAGAAGCCCGAGACCGGTCCAGAATGCCAGCCCCGCGAAGGCGGTGCGCCCGTCGACCAGCCGCCCGCCGGCCCAGTCGACCAGGGCGGTCAGCGTGTAGAAGTAGTAGTAGTAGCCCGCCCGCTCGGGCCGGGCGAAGAACGGGTCCACGGGCGGCAGCCCGTGCGCGACGATCGCGCCGGACAGGGCCGCGTGCTTGACGAGGTCGATGACCGTGACCGGCTGGTAGAGGGCGGCGCCGGTGTCGATGTCGATCAGCGCGTAGGCCACGAGTCCGAGCCAGAGCGCGGCGAGCCCCAGGGCCGCCCGGTCGACTGGCCCGCGCAGGCTCCGCAGGGCCGACGGCAGCCCGGCGATGCCCAGCGCGCCGTTCGCGAGCGCCGCTGCCGGCACGCCCGCCACCTGGATCAGCAGGCTGTCGAGGGCGGGCAGGAGCCCGATCCCGAGGAGCGCCGCGCAGAGCAGACGGTCTCCGCGCGCGAGCATGCGGAAGCTGAGTATGCCGGTCAGGCTGCCGACGGCGTAGCCCGGCAGGAGGACGAGGGGGATGCCGAGCAGCGTCGCGGCGGCGACGCCGCACGCATCCGAGAGGGTGCCGTTCATCGCCGGGGCCGGTCGTCGTGCGGACTTCCGGCTACCATGCGGGCGTTAACCGTTCGCGCAGCGCGCCGGAGACGGGGCGGTGCGGGCCGCGATCGCACCCCGGTTCCGCACCGTGAGGCCGGTCCGGCGGGGGCTCGGGAGACGTGCCGCCCTGCGCCGTCGTCGCGAAGGGCGGCCGGCGGGCTGGCATCTCCGATGGTTTCGTGTATGGATCGGGCGGCCTCGACCCGGGTTACCGGGCGGGGCTTGAACCGCTTAGCGCTGTGACCGTGCTGGACGACATCCCGGCACCGGCCGAACGCCGAGCTTGAGCGCCCCGACCAGGGCGCCGCATCCGACCTGCACAACCCGAAAGGCATGCGATGTCGATCACGGCAGAGCGCAAGACCGCGCTCATCAAGGAACACCGCAAGGACGCCAAGGACACCGGTTCCCCCGAGGTCCAGGTGGCGATCCTCACGGAGCGGATCACGAACCTGACCGGCCACTTCAAGACCCACGCCAAGGACAACCATTCCCGGCGCGGCCTCCTGAAGATGGTCTCGCAGCGCCGCTCGCTGCTCGACTACGTCAAGCGCAAGGATGAGGCCCGCTACCGCGCCCTCATCGAGCGTCTCGGCATCCGCCGCTAAGGCGATACTCGCGCGGTTCCGAGCCCGGCTCGGGGCCGCGTTTCACGATCACGGGATGCCGGAATGGGTCCGGCCTCCCGTCAAACGGGCCGCTTCGAGGCGCCGGCATCGGGGCAGGATCGCGCGACACTTCGCCAGCGGAGTGTCGCGCCGTCTTGCCCCCGGGCGGCGCCGGGCTTGGACCCGCCGCAGGCAAGGAAGAGATTGAGAATGTTCGACGTTCAACGCGAAGAGCTGATGTGGGGCGACCGCAAGCTCGTCCTCGAGACCGGCAAGGTCGCCCGGCAGGCCGACGGCGCCGTGGTTGCCACCTACGGTGAGACCTCGGTGCTCGCCACCGTGGTCGCCACGAAGGAGCCCAAGGCCGGCATCGACTTCATGCCGCTCACCGTGAACTACCAGGAGCGGGCCTACGCGGCCGGCCGGATCCCCGGCGGCTACTTCAAGCGCGAGGGCCGTCCGTCCGAGAAGGAGACCCTGGTCTCCCGCCTGATCGACCGCCCGATCCGCCCGCTCTTCGTCGAGGGCTGGCGCAACGACACCCAGGTCGTCGTTACCGTCCTGACCCACGACCTTGAGAACGATCCCGACATCGTCGCGATGGTCGCGGCCTCCGCCGCCCTGACCCTGTCGGGCGTCCCGTTCATGGGTCCGATCGGCGGCGCCCGCGTCGGCTACATCAACGGCAGCTACCGGCTGAACCCCCTGGTCACCGAGACCAAGGAAGAGTCGAGCCTCGACCTCGTCGTCGCCGGCACGCAGGACGCCGTCCTGATGGTCGAGTCGGAGGCCAAGGAGCTCTCCGAGGACGTGATGCTCGGCGCCGTGATGTTCGGCCACAAGCATTTCCAGCCGGTGATCGAGGCGATCATCCGCCTCGCCGAGAAGGCCGCCAAGGAGCCGCGCGACTTCAAGGCCCCCGAGAACGCCGACGTCGAGAAGGCGGTCCTGGAGGTCTGCGAGACCGAGCTGCGCGCCGCCTACACCAAGACCGTCAAGCAGGAGCGCTACGCCGCCGTCGACGCCGTGAAGGCGAAGGTGATGGCCGCCCTCTGCCCCGAGGGCGCCGAGAAGTATCCGGTCGAGAAGGTCAAAGCCGCCTTCAAGGAGGCCCAGTCGAAGGTCGTGCGCTGGAACGTGCTCGACACCGGTTCGCGCATCGACGGCCGCGACCTGAAGACGGTCCGCCCGATCGTCTCCGAGGTCGGCGTCCTGCCCCGCGCCCACGGCTCGTCGCTGTTCACCCGCGGCGAGACCCAGGCCCTCGTGGTCGCCACCCTCGGCACCGGCGAGGACGAGCAGTTCATCGACTCCCTCGACGGCACCTACAAGGAGCGCTTCCTGCTCCACTACAACTTCCCCCCCTATTCCGTCGGCGAGACCGGCCGGATGGGCTCCCCGGGCCGTCGCGAGATCGGCCACGGCAAGCTGGCGTGGCGGGCGATCCGCCCGGTCCTGCCGCCGGCCCACGAGTTCCCCTACACGATCCGCGTCGTGTCGGAGATTACCGAGTCGAACGGCTCGTCCTCGATGGCCTCGGTCTGCGGCGGCTCGCTGTCGCTGATGGATGCCGGCGTGCCCCTGCGCCGTCCGGTTGCCGGCATCGCCATGGGCCTCATCCTCGAGGGTGAGCGCTTCGCGGTCCTGTCCGACATCCTGGGCGACGAGGATCACCTCGGCGACATGGACTTCAAGGTGGCCGGCACGGACGAGGGCGTGACCTCGCTCCAGATGGACATCAAGATCGCCGGCATCACCGAGGAGATCATGCGGGTCGCCCTCGACCAGGCGAAGGAGGGGCGTGCCCACATCCTCGTCGAGATGGCGAAGGCCCTCACGGCCGCCCGTCCGGAGCTCGGCGAGTACGCGCCGCGCATCGAGACCATGCAGATCCCGACCGACAAGATCCGCGACGTGATCGGCACCGGCGGCAAGGTGATCCGCGAGATCGTCGAGAAGACCGGCGCCAAGATCAACATCGAGGATACCGGTATCGTCAAGATCGCCTCGGCCGACGGCAAGGCGATCAAGGCGGCCTACAACTGGATCCGCTCGATCGTGGCGGAGCCGGAGGTCGGCGTGATCTACGACGGCACGATCGTGAAGTGCATGGAGTTCGGTGCCTTCGTGAACTTCTTCGGCGCCAAGGACGGCCTCGTCCACATCTCGGAACTCGCCGCCCAGCGGGTCGCCAAGGTGCAGGACGTCGTCAAGGAAGGCGACAAGGTCAAGGTGAAGTTCCTCGGCCAGGATGACCGCGGCAAGATCCGCCTGTCCATGAAGGTCGTCGACCAGCAGACCGGCGAGGACATCACCGAGAAGGTGAAGGCCCAGCGCGATTCCGAGCGCGGCGACGAGCCGCGCGAGCCCCGCGAGCCCCGCGAGGGTGGCCGCCAC
>NZ_JBFULS010000088.1:0-14517 GCF_054049775.1 Methylobacterium sp. P5_C11
GGTAGAGCGCGGCGTCTTCGGTCCCATCGCCGCGTCATGCACGAAGGCTCGCTTACGCCACTTCGCGACTGTCTTGGGGTTCAGTCCATGCTGGGCGGCAAGATCTTTGAGCGGAGCTTTCGATCGCTGTAGCGTTGCTCTGACCGCGTGCGTGGTCGTGGCGCAGCCGTGAAGAACCTGTCCCATAACGCCTCCCGGTGTGCGGCGGTTACAGCTAAATTGATGCCACCACACCGCGGGACTGCACAGCTGCGTCACCAGCCCATCCGGCCCTGGCCAGCGCGGCGAGCATCGCCTTCCAGAACCCGCGCCGCGACCAGCGATTGAAGCGGTTGTAGACCGCGGTGCGCGGCCCATACGCCGCCGGGCAATCACGCCAGCGGCAGCCCGAGGTGAGGACGTGCAGGATGCCCGAGATGACCTGCCGGTCGTCGTTGCGCTCGGGTCCGGGCTGGTTCCTGGGCATGAACGGTTCGATCACCGCCCACTGCTCGTCCGAGAGCCAGAACAGGTTCGCCATCGTCACCTCCAGGCCGCAAACGGCCGCCTGGAATCACAAACTGCTAAACCATGCAATGGCTTGGTTCGCTTCACACCCTAAGGTAAGGTTTGGTTGATAACGGTGTGTCCGCTTTTCCCCGTCCAACGCCCCGAAGCAGCCATTCCGCAAACGGCCAGGACCGGCCGCCCGCTTCCCGCTCATCGCCACCGCTGTCCCGAAAGCAGTGGAGTATCGAAAGCGGACGTGGTGACAGCGGCACGTTCAACTCTCGATCGAGCTGAGGATGGCCCGACGCGCTCAGCTAATCGCACGCTGCTGAGTTTGACCCGACCAGCAGCAACCTTGGCTAGATACGTGGAGCCGCACAGCACCTGTGCTGTCAGTTCGCTGCGGATGGCCGCGCACCCGGCTCTGGGAACGTGCCCGAGGCGCCCGTACCGCTCATCCGGCGGTCGACGGCCGCGAGCGCATCGAGAAGGCGCTTCCGAAGCCGGGCCGCGCCCTCCGCCTCCAGGGCGTCGACATCGATGTAGAAGTCGATGCCTCTTGCATGCTCAGAGAAGATTTTCTCCGGGACCTCCGCGGTGAGATGGCCCTCAATGGCGTAGGGGACGACCTCACGGCTAATGCCCTTCATGTGGATCGGGTCACGCGGGCTCGCTTGAACGATGTCACTGACTAATGCGTAGGTCTCGTAGCTCAGGGTGATCCCGCCCGGCGCCGCGGCGGCTTGTAGGCGGGCTGCGAGGTTCGCTTCCGCGCCGATGATCGTATAGTCCATCCGCTCGTCGCTGCCGAAATTGCCAACATTGCAGTAACCCGTGTTGATGCCGATCCGGGCCTGAAACGGGCGCTCGATGCCGGATCGCCGCCAGCGGGCGTTCAGCTGGCCGAGGCGCTGCTGCATCTCGATAGCCATCCGGACACAGGCCTGCGCGTCCTCGCGGACACCCATGGTATCGGGGTCGCCGAAGAAGACCAGTATCGCGTCGCCAATATACTTGTCCACCGTACCGCCGTGCTTAAGCGCGATGGCGGTCATCTCGGTCAGATACTCGTTCAGAAGAGCGGTTAACTCCTCGGGCTGCAAGCGCTCAGTGGTGGCGGTGAAGTCTTTGATGTCGGAGAAAAAGATTGTCAGCTTTTTGCGCTCGGTGGTCACCGACACATCCCGTTCGCCGCTGAAGATGCTCTTGTAGACTTGGGGTGAGATGTATTTGGCGATCTGCACCGAGATCGAAGCCAGAAACCCATTCGACTCCGTCAGCTCTCGGTTCATCCGGTCGATAAGTCGGGATTGGCGCGCCTGCAGAAGCAGGAAGGTGGTACCGGCCAGAGCCGCCAGGATAAAGTAGCCGAGAAGATATTTGAAGGCGAAGACGTTGGCGACGATCGGCTGGTGCAGGACGATTTCCTGGATGCCGCGAACATCGCCGACCTTCCAATCAGTCTTTGGGCTCAGGGGATGGGCGTTGTGGCAGCGCACGCAGGCGGATTCCATCCGGATCGGGGCTGCGATGCGCACCTGGCGGTCGAAAATAGAACCCGTGTTCTCGCTGACGACCCCCGATTGTGGATGGGCGCGCAGGTCGGCCAAGGCCTGGGTCTCGAAGACGTCGAGCTCGTGCGGCTTGCGGTCCTTGAACGGCAGGTCGGAGACGAAGCGATATTTGACTGCCCCGTCCCCGCCGCTGATCCGCTCGCCGAGTTCCAGGGAAAGCGTCGCGGGAATCGGGATCGCGTTCGGCACGCCCTTGTAGTCGTGGCGCGTCTCGATCCGGCCAGTCGCGCTGTTGACCGCTTGGACTACGTCGCTGGCGTAGAAGCTCCGCATCTGGTCGATGATCCGGCCGGTTTCGATCGCCTGCGTAGCCAGCATGCGCTCGGACAGGCCGCGCAGGTCGAGCCAGACCGCGACCGGCAGCCCGGCCAAGCCGAACAGGATCGCTGCCACGAGGAGTGGTCCCATGAATCTTTGATGACGAGCCACCGATTCGCCAAAACTCGACATCGCCAATGGCCTCAGGGAACCGAGATGCTGTCTATATTGAACAAATCGCCTATATAGAATTACCATTGTTTTGAAAAGAAGTGCTTTCTGAGAGGCTGCTGAAACGGCGGCGCATTGGCAATGGCCAGACCAGATGCGGCCTTGCCGAGGTCACCGAATTACAGGATGTCGTCGCCCGAGATTGCCTCGCCATTTCGGGTCCAAATCGGTAGGACCGTTCCGCCGCCTGGCGCATGGATTTGGACGCGTTCGATCGCCGCGTGCGCCAGCGCCACGTTCACCTCGGTTTAGTCAGAAGCTCGGGTAGATCCAGGACAGGCTGGAGGTCTGAATGGGATCGCGAGCGTGCACGACAGCAGCGTCCGCTTTTCCGATTTCCAGTTTAAAAGCGGACCGGCCGCAATCGGCCAGATCCGGTCGGCTACTTTGCGCCCGAACGCGGCGACCCTCATTGCGACCGCGCTCCGTCAGCTCGGCAACGAAAAGCCGCGTGATTTTGGCGGAACAGTTTCCCCGAACGGCAGGGCCGACCAACCTGCGAACACCGCCTCTCTTCCCATGCTCTCCTCAATGCGCAGCATCTCGTTCCACTTGGCCATGCGCTCCGACCGAGTGAAGGATCCGACTTTCAACTGGCCGGCGTCCCAGCCGACCGCCAGATGGGCGATGGTGGTGTCTTCCGTCTCGCCGGAGCGGGCCGAGACTATGGTGCCGAAGCCGGACTCTCGCCCGGCGAGCAGGGCTGCATGAGTCTCCGTGACCGTTCCCGCCTGGTTCGGCTTGATCAGCACCGCATTGGCCGAGCGATCGCCGACTGCCCGCTTCACACGCTCAGCATTGGTCACCAGCAAGTCATCACCGACGATCTGGCAGCGCTGGCCATAGCTTGCTGTGAAGGCCCGGAACCCCTCAATGTCGTCCTCGGCCACGGGATCTTCGACGGACACGATGGGATACGCCCGCAGCCAGCGTCCGAGCATGTCGATCATCTCACCCGTGTCCAGCTTCCGGCCGTCGAGCGCCAAGGTATAAACGCCTGCTCGACCGAACTCGGACGCTGCGACATCTAGCGAGATTGCCACGTCAGCGCCTGGTTTGAAGCCCGCGGCTTCGATCGCCAGCACGAGAGTGTCCAGTGCTTCCTCGTTGGAAGCGAAGACAGGCCAGTACCCGCCTTCGTCCGCCACGCCTTGGAGCTTGCCGGCGTTGCGCATCAAGACACCGGCTGCCCGATAGATCTCGGCCGTCCAGTCCAGGGCCTCGGCGAAGGAGCCAGCACTCGGGCACATCACCATGAAGTCCTGAACGTCGACGCGCCGTTCGGCGTGTGCGCCGCCCCCAAAGATCTGGATCTCTGGGAGGGGGATGCGCACCCGCCGCGCTTCGGCCAGAAGCTTCCAGACCGGAAGTTTCACGGCGCGGGCGTGGGCTTGCAGCACGGCCATGGATGTCGCGACCATGGCATTGCCGCCCAAACGCGACTTGTCGGGCGTGCCGTCAAGCGCGATCATCGCCGCGTCGATCACCGGAAGGTCGCTCGCATCCATCCCCACCAGGGCCTGGGCGATCGGTCCCTTAACGTTGCCGATCGCGCGGCGCACGTCGAGACCGCCAAAGGCTTCGCCGGCATCTCGCAAGTCGACCGCCTCGCCCGAGCCGGTGGACGCCCCCGCAGGCGCGATGGCGCGACCGAAGGCCCGCTCGCCCAACGTCACCTCGACCTCGACGGTCGGGCGACCGCGGGAATCCCAAACCCTGCGTCCATGCACGGCCGTGATGGTCAAGTCGGTCAATGCAGGATCTCCTCGGCCCAGTGGCGTCGAATTTGGCACAGCCGCTGCGGACGGCTCACGATCAGGTGACGAGCCGTTCGTCTGACGCGCTCCCGGTCGGCCCCCGTCGTGATGTATTCGACGGGCGACTTCCCATCGACGCGGCCTAGAAACAGTGCCGGCAGAAGTCTCGCCGCGCGCGCCTCCACATCCTCGGACGCCTCCCACCGCACACCGGAGAGATAGGAGGCCGCCAGGGCATCGAAGCAGGCGAGGTACTGCGTCGCGTGCTGCCGCTTCCAGACGCACTTGAGGAGCAGGTGGTTGAGGCAAAAGGCCAAGTCGAAAGCTGGCTCGCCGTACCAGGCGCATTCGGCATCGAGCAGCACAGGTCCGGCTGAACCGACGAGGATATTCTTCGGACTGATGTCGCCGTGCACTAGGACGAGCTTGCGCGTGATCGTCGCTCGGGAGAGAGCGCAGAGCTCCTCTGCGAGGTCGCCGTGCCGTCTCGCGGTCGCCTCTAGGTAGGGTTCCAGGCGAATGGCGAGGAACGTCCTATCGTTGGCGAAGTTGCGGGCTACGTCGGCCGAATGCGCGGTCGCCGCGTGAACAGCGGCAATGGTTTGGCCAACCACCGAGGCGAAGGCAGAGCTGGCCCGGCCGTCGCGGAGCTCATCCTTCCAAATCGGATGGCGCGCTGGATCCATGTAAGTCATCGCGAATAAGCCCAAGGCGGGTTCGTGCGCGAGGATGTCCGGCACCGCCTGCGGAACGGCACGCTTCGCCTCAATGAACCAGCCCACTTCGCTGGCATTACGCGATACCGGGGCGTTCCATTCCTGCGCGACGCGCAGGCGAGCCAGCGCCTTTTTGACAACGAAGCTGCGGTCGCCGACCTCGACCCGAAAGATGTCTGAGGCCACCCCGCCGGTGAGAGGTATGAGCCGCACTCCTTCGCCGGGCTTCACTAGCCCGGACCGGTTGAAGAATTCGCTCATCGCCGGATCGGCCACGGCTGGCGACGTCGAACTCACACCCATGCCGAGCCTCACCCTCACCGGGATCCGAGCAAATCGCGCGTTCGACGCTACGCTGCTGGGCGCCCGCGCGCCACGAGGGCGATCCCTGCCAGCGCCGCGCAGGCGGACCGCAATGCGTCCCACACCTGCTGCTCCCGGACCGAGGGGCTCAGCGCGTGGTTGCAGACGATAGCAGTATTCACCCCTGACCGGACCCGGCTGATCCCTTTAATCAGCGCAGCCTAAAACCGGTCCGTCAGGTTAAGATACAAGGCGTGGCACTCCGACCTTACGGGCTACTCGTCCCCCATTTCCTTGTGCTCGGTAAGCTCATCCTCGTTTTCGACGTCATCGCCGAGCAGCTCGTCTAAATCTTGGATCAGACCCGCGACCTGCTGCTCGGTCACACGCACCCGGAAGACCTCACCATCTTCGTTCTCGAACGTGAGGTGGAACTCACCCCGGATTTCGTCGGCGAGCATGCGGACTAGCTTCTTGGGCAATGTCATCGCGGTCGCCTCCTGCCTCTGAAAGAACGCGTCAAAAGGAAGGGCGGTGCCGCATCTTCACGGACGAGCCACACGCGGCGGCCCAAGCTGAGCAGGTGACGAGCATCAGACCCAGAATGTCAGGCAACTGGGAAGCGGATACCGCAGCACCCCTTCCTTCAGGTCCGAAATGCGCCCATCCCGGTCATTCGGTGAGCTGTCACGATTTCCCGCAAGCGGACACGACCATCAATGTTCGGAGGGCGGCTTACGGGGCGAACTAAAGGTACGGAAGCGGCCGCTGCGATGGCCGAACAGTCCTTCATCGTGTCTGTCCCGCGGCCGTCCCGCCGAGCTCCACAATGATCTCTGACGTTCGCGATTTTGCGTTCCAGAAGCTAGAGGCCACCGCATGGAACGCTTATGATCCGTGGCTCGGATCGTTCCAGTAGGGCAGGCCCTATTGGATCGGCGACGCCATTGCGCTTCGTGCATGGCTACGAACAAGCGAGCCGTAGACGTGCGTAGCAGCTGCTTGCGGAAAGCGGCCATGACGCTCGCCACTAGCGCGGGTCGGCGAACATGGCTCTGCCTGATAGTTTCGCGGTATGAAGCAATCGCATTCCCACCTGTGGCCGGGTGTGCCGCTGGCCCTCCTTTCTGCCGTGCTGTTCGGAGCCTCGGCTCCTGTCGCCAAGCTGCTCCTCGGCGTGATGCCACCTCAATTGCTCGCTGGGCTGCTCTACCTCGGCGCTGGCAGCGGACTGGCGGCCGTGCATGCCGCCCGGGCGATGCTCGGCGTCTCGGCGCCGGAAGCTCCTTTGCGTCGTCACGATCTGCCGTGGCTGGCAGCGGTGGTACTTTTCGGCGGGTTGGCTGGGCCGCTCCTGCTGATGTTGGGGCTGGCGCGCACCTCGGCCACCTCCGGCTCCCTCCTGCTCAATCTCGAAGGACTGGCCACCATGCTCATCGCGTGGATGGTATTCCGGGAGAACGTCGATCGGCGTCTCCTGCTCGGTGCGTTCGCCATCCTCATGGGTGCGGTCGTGTTGTCGTGGAACGGCGAAGGCGTGCGCCTCGATGCGGGTGCGGCGCTGATCGCCGCGGCCTGTCTGGCCTGGGGCATCGACAACAACCTGACGCGCAAACTCTCCTCGGCCCACCCGGTGGTGACGGCGACCATCAAGGGTCTGGTGGCTGGCAGCGTGAATGTCGCCCTGGCTCTCCTGCTGGGCGCGACCGTGCCGCCCATTGCTACGATCGGCGCGGCGGCCGTGGTCGGGTTCCTCGGGGTCGGGGTGAGCCTCGTCCTGTTCATGCTGGCATTGCGCCACCTCGGCGCGGCGCGCACCGGGGCATACTTCTCGCTCGCGCCCTTCATCGGTGCGGTGATTGCCGTCGCGCTGCTGAGCGAGCCCGTCACGATCCAGGTCGTCGTGGCCGGTCTGCTGATGGGGATCGGCCTGTGGCTGCACCTCGCGGAGCGCCACGAGCACGAGCACGCTCACGAGGTCATGGAGCACGAGCACATCCACGTCCACGACGAGCACCACCAGCACGAGCATGACGGTCCGGTGATGGAACCACACTCGCACTGGCACCGGCACAAGCCGCTGCGGCACACCCATCCGCATTATCCCGATCTGCATCACCGGCACGGGCATCGTTAAGAGCAGGAGCCAATCCTGTAGCGCCCTTCAGAAGCAGGGCCGTTGCGTGCAGAACGTCGGCTGGCGCCCGCCAGCCTGAGGAGGTTGCGGAACTCAAGCGCTTTCTCTGGTCCAAAACCCGCGGCCGCGGCGAGAACCACCGCAGATACCGGCAGTGATCAGTCTCGTCGAAGCGAGAGAACCCGACCCGTTGCGACCCGAGCAATAGCCGCGAAGGCATGTGAGAAAATTCGTTAACGAAACATCTTCATCCTGCCGCTCGAATCGATGTCAAATCGCTTTTTGAGAGCTACGTGGATGAACAAGGCAGTGGCTCCAGCCGAACTTCGCTCCGGAGCCCCATCGCAGGCAAACTCCACCTCGAAGCCTCGCAGCGACCTGGGTACGATCGTTATCCATTGGCTGACGGTCGTCGCCATGGTGGCGAGCTTGTTCACCGGCCTGCGCATCTCGGCCGACGCCCGCACGGCCGTGTTCGCCAAGTGGATCGCGCCCATCCTTCCGCAGGGTGAAGTCTGGACCGTGCACTTCCTCGCGGGCCTCGCGCTATTCTTCTGCCTGACCGCCTACGTCCTGTACCTCGTGCTCGGGGGCCTGTTAGATCGCAACGCGCCGCGCAGGATGCGTGCTCTCGCGCTGCCCGGGTCTACAGCCGCCGCTCGAAAGGCACGCTGGGGCGGCGTCAACGTGCTGCTGCACTGGTTCATCTATGCCGTCGTCTTGATCATGACCGGCACGGGGATCGCCCTCTATCTGGGCTTCGGTGGGTGGGTCGTCTGGCTGCATGCGACCTGCGCCCTGATCGCGCTCGGTTACATCGCGATCCACATGACCACCCACTTCCTGTACGGCGGCTGGCAACAACTGCTCCGGTTGTTTCGTCCAGCAGCGCTCACCAGCGCTGCGGCTTCTCGCAAGCCCCTCCTGATCGCGTCCCTGGTCGGCATACCGGTGATCACCGGTCTCGCGGCCGTCGACGTCGCGACACGCGACCACCTCGACGTCCGACCGGTCAACCGCGCTCCGGATCTCGCGAAGCTCCTCGACGACGACGTCTGGAAAACCGCTCGTCCGGTGACGATCCGGACGATGCAGGGCATCAACCTGAAGGACGGATCTGGCGAGTCGACCGTCGAGATCCGTGCCGTTCGGGACGAGGCCCGCATCTACTTCGCGTTCCGGTGGGAAGATCCCTCCAGATCGACCCGACGGCTACCGATGATCAAGCGCGAGGACGGATGGCACCTGCTGGGCGACAGCCCGTTCATCGACGACGTCACCACGTTCTATGAAGACAAGTTCRCCGTCATCTTCTCCACGAGCGACGCATTCGGGTCCGGCGGTGTCTCCCATCTCGGGCCGAAGCCGCATCCCGACTTCCCCGGCTCGCGCAACGGGCGCGGGCTCCACTACACGGACGGCCATATGGTCGACATGTGGCAGTGGAAGGCCTCACGCGGCGGCCTGCTCGGGGAGGTCGACGACATGTATATCGGCCCGCCCCGACAGCCGACGCAGAACGAGGCTGCGCAGCTCAACCGATATCAGGCCGGTTACTGGGGCGATCCGGGCGACACGCCCTACACGTACAATTTCAAGCTCATGACGCCCGCGGACTACAAGGGTGGCCCGGTCACACCGCTGAAGCTGCCGAAGGATCATGTCGCCATGACCCGGGCGATGGGCACATGGAACGACGACCCCAACGCCGGGACGGACGATGGCTCGAAATGGTGGATGCTGCCTCAGGACACCGTCGACTACACCGCTGAAGCGGACGCGAAGGTGCCGGTGGGAACGATCATGCCGGCGGTCTTGATCACCGGTAACCATTCCGGGGACCGCTACGATCTCAAGGGGGCGGCCGACTGGCGCGACGGCCATTGGACATTGATCGTCAGCCGAGCCCTGAAGTCGGAGAGCAAGTACGACGCATCCTTCGTCCCCGGCACCCACCTCTACATGTGGGTCGGCGTCTTCGATCATACCCAGACCCGACATACCCGGCACACGCGGCCGGTCGTCATGGACGTACGTTGAAGCCAGGTCCCGGTCGAAGAGGAAGCTTATGGATCGACGTCTGTTCGAAATGTCCCGGGCGCGTTCGTCGTGCTCGAAACATCGACTTCGTGCATCGTACCGCAGGTAACCTTTAGGGATCACCTGTGAGCGTCGGCCAGCCGCCGGAGCGTCGTCGCAGCCAGGACGTCAGGCGCCTCATCGGGGATCGGGAACACCGAGCTCACGTTGATTTCGCAGAGCACGTAGGTGTCCTCGCCGCCGGCATCCTTCGGCCCGAGCAGGAAGTCGGCGTCCCAGATGACGGGCAGGTCTTCCAGCTTCAACCCGAGCAGGTTCGTCATCTCGGGTATCCAGTCCTGTTCGAGCAGGCATCGCAAGCGCTGGAACCGCTCGTCCTCCGGTCCGGAATAGAGGCGCGGCGGCGCCCGTCCGTGCTCAGGCGGCGCCAGGGCAGTGACGAGCTGGGTGCCGAACCCCGCCGCCTGCGTGCCGCTGACATAGCAGCGGACCATCCCCTCCAGATGTCGCATCTGGAACGGCTGGTCGACGAGGGTGAGGCCCGCCGCGAAGTCGGAGGCGCGCTGCGCCAGGAATGCGTCGAGCGGCACGATGCGCCGGCTCCTGTCGCTCGCCTCCTGAACCAGGACTTCCTCCGCGCTGGCGGCGCGCTCCACCTTCCACACGCCAATGCCACCGTTGCCGCGGCTGCGCTTCAGCACCCGCGGCCCCTCGGCCAAGCGCCGGGGGAACGCCGCCGCGAGGGCGGCACAGCTTGCATAGAGATGCGTATCCGTTCCCCAGCCCATCTCCCGCGTCCGGTACAGCACCTCCTTGGTGCCCATCCGGTCGATCACGTCAGGGTGGGCGCTGACGAGGATCCCGGCGGCGGCGACCTCCCGCAGCAGCGCGTCGAGGGCGCCTCGGTCCTCGCCGGTGTCCTTCGTCACGGGGTTCACCCAGACGAGCACCGCATCGACAGCCAGTAGCTGGGCCAGCAGGACGTCGGCCTGTCCCTCGACCCAGACGGCGGGTTCGCCGGCGAGCCCGTGCCGCTCCAAAGCGGCGAACACCGCCGCGAACCGGCGGGTCTCCGGACGCGTCGCGGCCCGAGCCTGGGCGTCGCCGCGCCAGACGACGGCGACCTTGAAGGGATGCCGACCTGGAACAGTCATCGTCAGCACCGGGAGGATGGCTGGGGCGGCTCTAGAGCGAGAGGTGGGCGCGCTCGGTTTACCCCCCGCAGGGCCAGCGCTGCCGGAAGGCGAGGCTGGCCCCCGCCAGCATGTCGGTCCGAAGCAGCGCCTCGTTGGCGTGCGCCCAGGTCATGTACGTCTCGGCCAGAGCCTCAATGGTGTAGTCGGCGGCGCAGATCCCGCCCTTGTCGCCGCCATCGCCGAAGGCCGCCAGCGTGTCGGCGACACCCATGAGGTAGGCGCTGCACCAGCCCGAGGCCTCGCCGCGCTCGGCGAGGCAGACGCGGTACAGGTCCCCCGACCGCCTCTCTCGGATGTCGACCGAAGCGGCCGGCGGCACCGCCGGGGCACCGGCACCCTGGCTACCCTGATCCAGGGTGCAAGACGTGCCCTCGCATCCGGCGGCGCTCGCTTGCGGAACCGTTGCCAGAAGGGAGACGGTGCTTGCGGCCGCCACGACGACCGCGAGGCACCGCCGCCTGGAGTTCACCGACATCGTCACCATGGCGACGCCCCTGCGCATCAGCCCTTCGCGACCTTCACCTGGTCGAGCGCGTCCCTCAAGCCCTTGGCCAGCTTGCCCGCGTCGTCGTTCGCCCAGAAGTGCATGAAGAACAGCCGCGGCTCGTCGTCGAGCATGTGGTTGTGGAGCGCGGTGACCTCGATGCCGCTCTCCCACAGCGCCTTGATGACCGGGTTCACCTCGTCCGCCGTCAGGACGAAGTCGCCGGTGATGGCTGCCTTGCCCCCGCCGGTCGGCTGGAAGTTGATGGCGATCGCCGAGCCCATGGCCTCGGGCACGGTCATGCCGTGATCCTTCGGCGTCTCGGAGCGCGGCACGCTCACGGCGTAGACGCCGCCGTTGACCTTGCCCTTGCGCCCGATGGCCGCGTCGATGGCCGCCGTGTCGAGGTCGAGTGCCTGATCCGGCGCGGTCGCCTTCGCCGGCACCGGTCCCTCGCCGGCAGAGGCCGGTTCGGTTTTCCCGGAAGGCGGGGAGCCACCCGCAGTCTCGCTGCCGAAGGGCGTCCGGCTGGCGCCCAGCGCCCCCGCCAGGACGGTGGCGAGCTTGCCGGGCTCGCCGTGCCCGGAGACGTGCATGTAGAGGGTGCTCGGCGAGGCCCGCAGCAGGTGATTGTGGATGGCGGTGATCTCGACCCCGTTCTCGACGAGGCACTTCATCACCGGGTTCACCTCGTCCTCGGTCAGGACGAGGTCGCCCATGACCATGACCTCGTTCCCGCCCCCGTGCCGCACAAAGGCGAGCCAGGAGCCCAGGGCGAGGGACGGCTTCAACTGTACGCCGTCGAGGGTGACCTTCAGGTCGGTCCGGGGCAGGCCGACGCGGTAGACCCCGCCCGGCATGGCGGTTCCGGGTTTGCCGAGCCCGGTGGCGATGGCGTCTTGCCAGGGCTCAACGGCTGACGCACGGGTCACGAGAGCGCCCAAGACGGCGATGGATGCAAGCAAGCGACGGCATGGTCGTCTCCTCGGTTGTTGTCGGGCTTCGTCTTCCTCAGGACCGGCGGGCCGGCACCTGCAGCACGCCCTCGTCCGGCAACGTGCCGTCGCTGCGCCGGAATTCGACGCGGTTGCCGGCCATCCAGACCTGGACGCAGCGGTCGGCCTCCAGACAGAGCCCGTTTCCGTCGATCCGCCACCGTGCGTCTCGCGCCCGTCCGAGGGACACGACGTGCAGGCGACCACCCGGCTCGAAGCGGTAGGCCCAGTGCACATCGTCGGTGACCTCCTTGCCGACGAGTCGCGCCCGGATCTCGGAGGCGGTCAGTTGGCGGAACGCCTCGCCGGCGGGCGCCGAACCTGACGCCAGGACGAGCAGGGTGACCGCCGCGGCGCGTCGCCCGGTTCCCATCACACAAGACCTCCCAGATGCAGGGCGACGCCGGCCGCGGCGCAGGCCGCGAGCGTCTGGATCATGCCGACCTTGAACCGGAACACCGCCAGGACCGCCGCGGCCGCCAGGACGAGCCCCCACGGGTTGAGGCTCGACGGGACTGGCACATCGAAGCCGATAGGCCCGGCTGCGAACGGTCGCGTCTTGGCGAAGACAGTGTGCAGTGCGAACCAGACCGCGAGGTTCAGGATCACGCCGACCACCGCCGCGGTGATGGCCGAGAGCGCGCCGGCGAGTGCGCGGTTGCAGCGCAGGCGTTCGACGTAGGGGGCGCCGACGAAGATCCAGAGGAAGCAGGGCGCGAAGGTCACCCAGGTGGTCAGCAGGCCGCCGAGCGTACCGGCCAGCAGTGGCGGCAGCGAGCCCGGGGCGCGGTAGGCCGCCAGGAAGCCCACGAGCTGGGTGCATCTTCGAGAAGAACACCGCGATCTGGGCGAAGACGTCGTCCGGCCCGACGGCGAGGAGGATGGCGACGACCGGCACCAGCCAGATCGCACCCCAGGTCAGCAGCATCCGCAGCGTGTGCCCTGCAGCCGCACGTTCCTGCGGGAGTTCGTGGTCGTCGAGGAGGACGGGTCCTTCGACGGCCTTGCCGCCGGCACCGTGCCCGCCGGCCTTGAACTGCGGCAGTCCGGCCCGGCCGCCGAGATAGCCAATGACGCCGGCCGTCAGCACGATCAGCGGGAAGGGCACATCGAGGAAGAAGATCGCCACGAACGCCGCCGCCGCGAGCCCGACCATGACCGGCCCCTTGAGCGCTCGCTTGCCGATGCGGATCACGGCCTGGAGCACGATGGCCAGCACGGCCGCCTTCAGCCCGAAGAACAGGCCGGCAATGAGCCCGACGTTGCCGTAGAGGGCGTAGATCCAGCTCAGCGCCATGATGGCGACGATGCCCGGCAGGACGAACAGCCCGCCCGCGACGAGCCCACCGCGGGTGCCGTGCATAAGCCAGCCGACATAGGTCGCGAGCTGCTGCGCCTCGGGGCCAGGCAGCAGCGTGCAGAAGTTCAGGGCGTGCAGGAAGCGGCTCTCGGAAATCCAGCGCAGCTCCTCGACAAGGATGCGATGCATGACGGCGATCTGTCCCGCCGGGCCACCGAACGAGAGCGCGGCGATGCGGGTCCAGACGGGCAGCGCCTCGGTGAGGGTGACGGGCGCGGGCGGTACGACCGGAGTCTCCGCCGCGCGTGACGCGGCATCCATGACGGCGCTGCCCACGATCAAGCCCCCGACCGAGGCTTGTTGATCGGCCAGTTGTGACCCTCGTCGGTTGCGTCACGGCACCAGCGGTAGAAGGCGTCGTAAAGCAGCATGCCCGCATCGAGCTGGGCGAGGTCGTCGGCGTAGATCCGCGACAAGCCGAGCGAGGCGGCGAGCAATCCCGCGGCCTCGGGTGCGAGGTCCGGCCGGGCGGTATCAGCGCCGCGAACCAGCGTGGCGAGGTGCAGGAGCGGCGGCGTGGCTAACCCTAGCTCCTGCACCATGACGTCGAAGGTGCACAGCTCGCCCCGGTGGCTCCAAAACGCGTCGGGCGCGTCGATGTCGAACGCCTCTCCGTTGAAGCGTCGCGCCACCTCCTCGACCTCGGCGGTTGGAACGAAGAGGAACACCGCCTTGGGATCGACGAAGCGCCTGATCAACCAGGGGCAGGCGATGCGGTCGACCTTAGATGTGCAGTCCCGCGGTGTGGTGGCATCAATTTAGCTGTAACCGCCGCACACCGGGAGGCGTTATGGGACAGGTTCTTCACGGCTGCGCCACGACCACGCACGCGGTCAGAGCAACGCTACAGCGATCGAAAGCTCCGCTCAAAGATCTTGCCGCCCAGCATGGACTGAACCCCAAGACAGTCGCGAAGTGGCGTAAGCGAGCCTTCGTGCATGACGCGGCGATGGGACCGAAGACGCCGCGCTCTACCG
>NZ_JBFULS010000089.1:0-11834 GCF_054049775.1 Methylobacterium sp. P5_C11
GCACCGGAGCGGCCGGCCGTGCTGTTCGACGGCGCGACGCTCACCCGGGGCGATCTCGACACCCGGGCCGCCGCCCTGGCGGCCGGGCTCGCGGCGCGCGGCATCGGGCGCGGGCAGCGCGTCGCGGTGGCGATGGAGCGGTCCCCCGGCCTGATCGTGGCGCTGCTCGGGGTGCTGCGCGCAGGGGCGGCCTTCCTGCCCCTCGATCCCGCCTACCCGGCCGCCCGGGTCCGGATGATGCTGGCGGATGCCGGGATCGCGCTCTGCCTCACCACCCCCGGGATCGCCGCACACCTGGACCTGCCGCCGGAGATCGCGCGGCTCGATCCGACCGCGCTGGAGGCCGCCCCGGTGACCGCCGCCCCCGCCCTGCCGGAGCCGGCCGATCCCGCCTACCTGATCTACACGTCGGGCTCGACCGGGACGCCGAAGGGCGTGCTCGTGGAGCACGGGCCGCTCGCCATGCACTGCCGCACCACGGCCGACGCCTACGCGATGGACGCGGAGTCCCGCGAACTCCACGTCCTGTCCTTCGCGTTCGACGGTGCCCACGAGCGCTGGATGACGCCGCTGGTGGCCGGCGGCTGCGTCGTGCTGCGCGGCCCCGACCTCTGGACCGCCGCCGAGACTCTGGCGCAGATCCGCCGCTACCGGGTGACCCATGCGGGCTTCCCCACGAGCTTCATCGGCCAGCTCGCCGACTGGGCCGAACGCCTGGGCGAGGCCCCCCCGGTGCAGGTCTACTCCTTCGGCGGGGAGGGGATGCCCCGGGAGACCTTCGCGCGGCTCGGCCCCGCCCTGAAGCCCCGGCTGCTGATCAACGGCTACGGCCCGACCGAATGCGTGATCTCGCCGCTGATCTGGGCGGTGCCGGCGGACGCGACCTTCGCGGAGCCCTACGCGCCGATCGGCGGCCCGGTCGGGGCGCGGGCGGCCTACGTGCTCGGGGGCGATCTCGAACCCGTGGGGGAGGGGGAGACCGGCGAACTCTACATCGGCGGCGGCCTCGCCCGCGGCTACTGGCGGCGCCCGGTGCTCACCGCCGAGCGGTTCCTGCCCGACCCCTTCGCCCCCGGCGGCGGCCGGATGTACCGCACCGGCGACCGGGTGCGGCGGCGGCCCGACGGCAGCCTCGCCTTCGCGGGGCGGACGGACGATCAGGTCAAGATCCGCGGCCACCGGGTCGAGATCGGCGAGGTCGAGGCGGCCCTGCGTGGCCTGCCCGGAGTCGCGGAGGCCGTGGTCCTGCGACGGGATGGGCCAGCCGGCCCCTATCTCGCGGGCTACGTGGTGCCGTCACGCGGACGCCGCCCGGAGCCCGGCCGCCTGCGCGCCGGCCTCGCCCGCACCCTGCCGGAGCCGATGGTGCCGACGCGCCTGACCCTCCTCGACCGGCTGCCGGTGACCGCCAACGGCAAGCTCGACCGCACCGCCCTGCCGGACCCCGCCGCCGACGACCGCCGCGGGCGCCCCCCCGGCACCGCCACGGAGCGGCGGCTCGCCGGGATCTGGTCCGAGGTCCTGGGCTACCCGGTCCGGGTCGCGGACCGGCGCTTCTTCGAACTCGGCGGCGACTCCCTCTCGGCCCTACGGCTGGTGGCCCGCCTGCGCCTCATCGCGCCCCGGGGCGGGGTCGGTGTGGCGGACCTCCTGCGCGACCCGACGCTGGCGGAACTGGCGGCCCGGATCGATGCGGGCTCGGATTCCGCCGAGGCGGGTCCGGCTCCCCTGGTCCGGCTCTCCGCCGGCCGGGCGGGGAGCGGCCGGCCGCTGCTGGTGCTGTTCCCCGGCCTCCTGGTGAGCACCCGGGAATACGAGCCCCTCGTGGCCCGCCTCGGCCCCGATCAGGAGGCGCACGGCTTCCTCTGCGCCTCCCTGGTGGAGGCCGTGCGGCCCCTGCCGGCCGTGACCGACCTCGCCGACGCCTATGCCGCGCGGGTGCGCGGCCTGATGCGGGGCCGCGCCGGGGGCTGCGTCTTCCTGGGCTGGTCCTGGGGCGGAGTGCTGGCCTACGAGACCGCCCGCCGGCTCGGTCCGGGCTTTCCCCTGGACTGGGTCGGCATGCTCGATGCCTGCGGCCTGGAGGACACCTTCGCCGCCGGCGCCGGCCGGCCGATCGCGCCCGAGGAGCGGGCGGCGCACGAGGCCATGGTCGGCGCCTGGCTCGACCGCTCGCCGATGCGGGCGCACTGGGCTGCCCTGCGCGCCCGCATGGATCCGGAGGCGGACGTGCAGTTCCTGCGCTTCCTGGCCGCCGAGCCGCAGCCCCTGCCGGCCGACGGCCCCGAGGTCGGCAGCCGGGAGCGGATGCTCTGGACGCTCGTCGACCACGCCATCCAGTTCCGGGCGCTCCGTCTGGAGCCCGGCGCGGTGCCGGTGCACAGCTTCGTGGCGGCGGAGACGCTGGCCCGCGCCCGGCCGGTGATCGACTGGGCGCCCCTCACCAGCCGGCTCCACGCGGTGGAGACGGTTCCGGAGACCGACCACCTCGACATCGTCCTGTCGCCGCATCTCCACGACCGGATCGCCGCGCTGACGGCCCCCGATGCCGGGCGCGGCGTCCGACCCGCGCGGACCGCCGCCGGGACCGCGGCCTGACGATGCGGGATCCCGACCTGACCTTCGAGGACCTGCGCGACACCCATGTGGCGGCCCTCACCGGATCCCTGATCGACGGCGTGGAGCAGGGTCCGGCGGGCGCAGGCTACGTCTGGTCGCGGGGCATTCCGGACCCGACCCTGAACTTCGCCTTCGGAGTGCGCCGGCCCGACCAGTTCGCCTGGGCGGGGGCGGCGGCCCTCGGCCGCGACCGGGCGCCGGCTTTCCTGGCCCGGGATGCCGAGGAGGTCGCGCTGCTGCGCGGGCTGTTCGAGCCCGCAATCCTCTACCCGGCGAGCTGGATGGTGGCGCGGCCGCTGCCGGCGGCGCCTGCGGCGGGGGGCGCGGTCACCGTCCAGGCGAGCCCGGCGCCGGGGCCGGATTTCGAGCGCGTCTTCGCGCACCTGTCCGACGACCCTGCCGTGCGGACGCACCTGCGCCGCCGCTACCTCCCGGCCCTGCATGCGGCCCGGAGCCGGCCCGGCCTCACGCCGCTCCACCTCGTCCTGCGCGACGCCACCGGTCCGGCGGCCTGCGCGAGCCTCTACCTGCGGGGCGACACGGCGGGGCTGTACAATGTGAGCACGCGGGCCGACCGGCAGCGCCGGGGCCTCGGCACCGCCGTGACCGTCGCGGCCCTGCGCGAGGCGCGGGTGCGCGGAGCCGCCCAAGTCTTCCTGCAATGCCCGGCCGGCGGCGCCATCGAGGCGCTGTACGCCCGCGTGGGCTTCCGGACGGTCTGCGCGCCGACCCTGCTGTGCACGAGCCCGCCCTGATCGGGGCCTCAGAACCCATCCGCACCGTACCCATAGGGCGTGACCCGGAAGACGAACCCGATCTCCGCCTCAGCGTCCCGCAGGGCCAGGGCGCTCGCCGGCCCGGTCACGACCGTGCCGGCACCCGCCCGCCGGGCCGCGTACCGGCCGCGGAGCCCGAGGGTCGCCAGCGCCGCCAGGGCGTGCCGGGCCGCCCGGGGTCGCCGGACGCCGTTCTCGGCGAGCCAGACCGTCGCGTCGTCGGGCCAGACCCGCAGGGGCAGAGACGGCGCGGGACCGTCCGGACACGGGCGCCCGGCCAGGCGTGCGCGGATGCTCACGGCTGGCCCATCCAGGCCGCGCGGAGGACCCGCAGGGGTGCGGAAGGGCGGGGCGGCCGCCGACAGGGCGAGCCCGTGCCGAACGCCGTCTGCCGGACGATCTCGGCGGCCAATCCCGTGTAGTCGGCCAGATGCACGCCGTCCCGGTGGAGGCCCGGACCGGCGAGCCCCCCGGGGCCGGTGCGCCACGCCGCGAACGGGTCGAAATACCCGTGTCCCCCGGCGGCGCAGAGCGCCGCCAGCCGGGCCGAGAAGGCCGCGACGGCGTCCGGATCCCGGCCGGTCGCACAGGCGCCGATCGGCGGGATCGCCGCGACGAAGACCGCGTCCGACCAGCCCTCCAGGATCCCCAGAATGCGACGGACCTCGGCCTCGAACCGGTCCGCGCTCCGAGCCCGCTCCGGGTGGCGCCAGCGCTGGATGTCGTTGGTACCGATGATCAGGACGGCGGCGGCGAAGCGAACCGGGACGCGGAACGCCGCGAGATGACGGGCGCAGTCCGCCGCCGTGCTGCCGCCGATGGCGAGATTGATGCTGGGGCGGCCGCCGAAATCGGGCGTTCCGATGAACTCCGCGTGGGAATTGCCCGCCAGCAGCACGCTGCCCGGCGCGGCGGAGCGGAGCGCGGCGCGAATGCCGGGGCGCCGTTCGGCGAGCCGTCCGCCGACGCGCCGGCCGTGACGCCAATGGCGGGCGGCGGTCCCGAGCCTTGGCCCGATCCCTGGTCCGATCCCTGGCCCGATCCCTGGAATGTGCATGGCGGTCCTGAACAGGCATGAGGGATCGCGGCGGGGGAGCCCCGGCGCGGGGACGTGGCGAACAGCGTCGTTGCCGAAGGCCCGGACGACCCTGCAAGGACGGTCATACCCAGCGGAATACTTTGCTCTTGCGCTGATCAGCGCCGGAAACATCCCGAAATACGGCCTAATACCTTGGGCCGCGCTAAGATCATATATGTGGGAAAAATTCACACGTCAACGACGCGACGCATGATCCCTCTGCCCGATGCGGGACCGGACGCCTTCCGGGCCGCCCCGTCCCGCGCTACGTCGCAGGGCGAGGCCGGGCCGCGCGGCACCGGGACCGGGGGAGTCAGGATGATCAGGGATCGCGTCTTCATCGTCACCGGCGCGGGCTCGGGCCTGGGCGAGGCGACGGCGCGCGGCCTCGTGGCGGCGGGCGCCCACGTCGTCGTGGCCGACATCGCCCGGGAGGCCGGCGCCCGGGTGGCGGCGGATCTCGGGGCGCGGGCGCGGTTCGCGGAGACCGACGTCACCCGCGCGGCGGATGGCGAGGCGGCGGTGCGGACGGCCCTCGACGCGTTCGGTCACCTGCACGGGCTCGTGAACTGCGCCGGCATCGCGCCCGGGGAGAAGGTGGTCGGCCGCGACGGTCCGCACCGCCTCGAGACCTTCGCGCGGGCGGTCTCGGTCAACCTCGTCGGCACCTTCAACATGATCCGGCTGGCAGCCGACGCCATCGCCCGCGAGGCGCCGGACGCGGCGGGCGCCCGGGGGGTGATCGTCAACACCGCCTCGATCGCGGCCTTCGACGGCCAGATCGGGCAGGCGGCCTACGCGGCCTCGAAGGGCGGCATCGTCTCCATGACCCTGCCCATCGCCCGGGAACTCGCCCGGCACGGGATCCGGGTGGTCACCATCGCGCCGGGCATCTTCGAGACGCCGATGATGGCGGGCTTGCCGCAGGACGTGCAGGATACGCTCGGCCAGAGCGTACCCTTCCCGCCGCGGCTCGGCCGCCCGTCGGAATACGCCGACCTCGTCCGCCACATCTGCGAGAACCCGATGCTGAACGGCGAGACGATCCGCCTCGACGGGGCGCTGCGGATGCCGCCGCGCTGAGGCACCGTCAGCCGATCGACACGCTGGTCAGCACCGCGGCGGCGCGGCGGACCTCGTCGGCGATCAGCTCCTCGCTCGGTCCGTCGATCGGCATGTCCGACAGGATCGCCGCCACGTCGCGCTTCACGTCCTCGCGGATCTCCGGGTTCTCCTCGGAGAGCCGCCCGATCAGGACGCCGAGCACGATCTCAAGGGCCGACAGCTTCGCGTGCAGGCGCGTAAACTCGTCAAGAGGTTCGGGCTCGTTCGCGGTCATGGCCTGTTCCGTCCGAGGGGCGTCCGTCGTCGCCTGGGCGCGCGCCGGATCGTGCGCGTCTCATACAGGGGCGCCGGCCGGCCGTCTCGCCGGGCGCGGCGGCCGGATTTTTTCCGGGCGGGGGCAACCGGATTTCCGGACCCGACGTTTCACGCTCCCGTGAACGAACCCGCAAAGGGACAACCCGCCATGATCACCCGTCTCACCGCCGCGGCCGGCCTGCTCGCGCTCTCCACGAGCCTCGCCCTGGCCCAGACCCCCACCGCGACGTCCGCCGAGCCGGCCACCAAGGCCGACAGCAACATGAAGGAGTGGCAGGTCGCCAAGGTCGCCAAGGTCGGCCTCGCCCAGGCGCTCACCACGGCCGAGGCGCAGGGCGACGAGAAGGGCGGCCGCGCCATCGACGCCGACTTCGAGAAGGCCGGCAGCAAGGACCCGGCCCACTACTCGATCAAGGTCGTGTACCCGAGCGGCAAGCTCGTCGAGTACGGCATCAACGCCGATACGGGCGCCCTCTACAAGACCGAGAACCAGCCGTTCGAGCGCTATTTCACCCGGCTGAAGGCCTCCGACTTCCAGAACGCCAAGACCTCGCTGAAGGACGCGCTCGCCATCGCCGAGCAGAAGGCCGGCGGCGGCAAGGCCTACGAGGCCGAGGTCGAGAAGGATGGCGCCTCGGTCCAGTACGAGATCAAGGTGGCCGGCGCCGACAAGGAGCAGGAGGTCAAGGTCGGCCCCGACGGCAAGGTCCTGAACTGAGGTCCCGGGCTGCGACGGAAGCCCGTCGCAGCCCCCGTCTCCGCGAGCGGCGCCCCGCTGATCCAGGGCGCGTCGCCCTGGGTCAGCGCCCTGGGTCGCAGCCCGCGGACCCGAGCCCGTCCCGGCCATGCCTCTCGCACGCGGCAGCCCGGAGCGGCCGCGGGCGGGGCGGCCGTGCTCTCCCGCGATCGACCTACTCCATCGTCGGCGCGAGCTTCTTCACGCCCTGCACGTCCTCGCCTAGCCATGCCGCGTTCTTGGCGGTGCCGTCGAAGGTGGCGCTCGTCTTGAACAGCTCGTACTTTCCCTCCAGCGCGTAGGGCTTCGACCGCGAAAGCAGCTCGGCCACCGCCGCCTTGTCCATCGGCTTGAAAGTCTTCACCGCTTCGAAGGCCTGGTCGAGGTCGCGCTGGTTCTGGATGCCGGTGATCACCACCGAGACCGGCAGGTTCAGTGAGAAGTGCAGGTACTCGATCGGCTTGATCGGCGCGTCCGCCTTCAGGATCACCCCGTCTCCGAACGTCTTCATCGCGAGCGGCGCGATGCCGTTCTGCACGAGATACGGCAGCACGAGGTGGCTGAACGAGCGGAAATGCGCGTCCATCACGTTGACGGGCATTTGGACGGAATCGAAGTGGAAGCCGCGCTCGGCGGCCACCTCCAGCATCTGCAGGTGGATGCGCGGGTCCTTGTGGCCGGTGAAGCCGATATAGCGCAGCTTCCCGGCCTTCTTGGCCTCCAGGAAGCCTTCCATCGCCCCGCCCTCGGCGAAGACCCGATCGGGATCGTCGTAGCGCAGGATCTCGTGGTGCTGGACGAGGTCGATCCGGTCGGTGCGCAGGCGCAGCAGCGACTGGTCGATCTGCTTGAGCGCCTCCTCCTTGGTCCGCCCGTCCATCTTGGACATCAGGAAGACCTTGTCGCGGTAGCCGTCCTGGGCGAGGGCGGCACCCATGCGCAGCTCGGAGCGGCCTTCGTTGTAGTCCCAGCAATTGTCCATGAAGGTGATGCCGCGGTCGATGCCGGCATGGATCAGCCGCGTCGCCTCGTCGTCGCTCAGGACCTTCTTGCCGAGGTGGAACCCGCCCATGCCGATCGCCGAGATTTTTTCCGACGTCTTCCCGAACGACCGGTAGAGCATCTCGCCCCGGCGCTCGCCGGGATCGGTGACGAAGGGCAGGTCCGCGGGGTCCTGCGGGCGGGTGTTGGGCAAGGGGCCGGTGTTGGCGGGGGCGTTCACGGCCGCGCCTGCGCTGCCGGCGCCTGCGAGGCCCGCGCCGAGCACGGCGCCCTGTAGGAAGCTGCGGCGTTCCATCGGCTGTCTCCGTTCGAAGATGTGGGGATCGGTGCGGGCAGGCCCCGTGTCGGCGCTGCTGCCGTCGAAGAAGGTGGCGCGGGTCCCCTCTCCCGTGCGGGAGGGGGACAGGGTGAGGGAAGAGAACTGTCCGGAGAGGTCGCACCCCTCACCCCAACCCTCTCCCGCACGGGAGAGGGCGCGCGTCGCGCTGCCTGCGCAGCAGTACGGGGTAACGACCCGCGCCGGGTCATCGTTCGGTCTCCGCGGCAAGGCGGCCTGCCGCATGGAGCAGGCGCAGGGCGGCGCAGGCCGCCCCGTAGCCGTTGTCGATGTTGACCACCGTGATGCCGGGGGCGCAGCTCGCCAGCACCGCGTCGAGGGCGGCGCGGCCGCCCGCGGCGACGCCGTAGCCCACGGAGGTCGGGACCGCGATCACCGCGCCCGCCACGAGGCCGCCGACGACGCTAGGCAGCGCCGCGTCCATGCCGGCGGCGACGATCACCACCGGATGCGCGCGGATCTCCTCGATGCGCGTGGTCAGCCGCCACAGGCCGGCGACGCCGACATCGGCGAAGAGCGACGCGGCCCGGCCGGCATAGGCCAGCACCCGCAGGGCCTCGCGGGCGACGGGCACGTCCGAGGTGCCGGCCGCCACCACGGCGACCCGGGCCGGGCCGGCGATCCGGGGCGCCTCGCCGAACACCGCCGTGCGCGAGACCGGGCAGTAGTCGAGCCGCGCGGCGCCCCCGAGCCGGTCGCGCTTCTCCGGATCGAGGCGGGTGAGGAGCAGCGAGGCGCCGCGGGCGCGGGCGGCCTCCAGGATCGCGTCGATCTGCTCCGGGCTTTTGCCGGCGCAGAAGATCGCCTCCTCCAGGCCGATCCGCTCGGGCCGGGCGAAATCGAGGGTGAACTCGTCCGCGACGCTCACGACCGGGCCTCCCCGGGCTGCACCAGGAAGGCGCTGCCGACCCGGTAGGGCGCGAACCGGACCGGGCCCGCGAGACGCGCCGGCGCGATGGCCCGGATGCCCGCCCCGAGCGTCTCGCGATCCGCCGCGGCCAGGGCCGCGAGGCTCGCCGGATCGAGTTCCACCACCACGCCCTCGGCGCGCACCCGGCACCGGACCGCGCGCTTGGCGCCGCTCTCCGCCGCGAGTGCCCCGCCCACCAGCCGCTCGACGGCGTGGATGAAGCTCAAGGTCTCCGGCTCGATCGGGATGCCGGTCTCGACGCGGCTCGACAGGCAGGGCGCCGCCGGCAGCTCCGCCACGGTCCCGAGGCCGAGGTCGCGGGCGAGCGCCCGGACCGCCGCCTTGTCGAAGCCCGCCTCCACGTAGGGGTGGCGCACGCCGTGCTCCCGGGCGGCGTCGAGGCCGGGGCGGTACTCGCCGAGGTCGTCGCGGTTGGCGCCCGACAGGATCTGCCGGTCGGTGACCCGCCGGACCGCCCCGTACAGGTTGGTCTTGCAGAAGAAGCAGCGGTTGACCGGGTTCGCCCGGTAGGCGGGGTCGGCGAACTCGCCGGCCTCGATCACCCTTAAGGACCAGCCCTCGCGGGCGCCCTCGGCGCGGACCCGGGCGGTCGCCTCAGCGGGCACCGCCGGCGAGACCGCGTGGACCATCAGGGCCGTCCCCGGCGCCAGCCGGTGGGCGAGGGTTGCGAGCGTCAGGCTGTCGACCCCGCCGCTCACCGCCACCGCGACGGGCCGGAGCCCCGCCAGGACGGCTTCGAGTTGCCGGCGCGTCACCGTTCCTCCTCCCGCTGCTGTTCCAGGGCGAGGCGCTCGGCCTCCCGGCGCAGGCTCGCCCGCGCGGCGTGGCCCGGCTGGTCGCGGGCATCGTCGGCCTCGGCCTTGGCGGTGCGGCCACCTGGCCGGTCGACGATCTTCACCCGCACCGGCTGGCCCGCCTGCGCCACCGTGCGGGCCTCGCGGTCGAGCACCGCGCCCTCCACCCGGTGATAGCGCAGGCCGATCGTGGTGGTCTCCCGGAAGCAGGCCGCGATCGCCGAGTCCAGGCTCTCCGGACGCACCAGGACCTGGATATGGGCCATCATCCGGCCCTTCTTGCCGATGACCGGCGCCTGCACGACGTCGAGCACGCCGGGCTCGGCGCGCAGCCGATCGAGGCCCAGGGCGAGATCCTCGCCGGACTGGTCGTCGACCTCGAAGGCGATCACCGCGAGGTCCCGCCGGCCGGGACCGGCAGCCGAATCCTCCAGCACCAGGGCGCGCAGGCAGTTGCTCAGGCCCGGCAGGACCTTCGTGCCGAAGCCGATGCCGGTGCGCCCGAGCGTACCCCGGGGGCGGCCCCGCCCGGGATCCTCGCCGCAGAGGTGGCGCAGGATCGCCGCGCCCGTGGGGGTGACGCGCTCGCCCGGAATGCCGTCGTCGAGGGTCTGGAAGCCTGCGAGCAGCAGCGTCGTGGCCGGGGCCGGGACGGGGAGCGGGCCGTGCTGGGTCCTGACCCGGCCCGAGCCCAGGGGCAGGGCCGAGACGCTCCAGCTCCGGACCTCCAGGGCGGCGATCAGGTGGGCGGCGGCCACGATGTCGGCGATCGAGTCGAAGGCGCCGACCTCGTGGAACGCCACCGCCTCCACGGCGATGCCGTGGACCCGGGCCTCCGCCTCGGCGAGGTGACCGAAGACGGCGACGGCGTGCGCCGCGACCGCGGGCGCGAGATCCGCCGCCTCCAGCGCGGCGCGGATCTCCGCCCAGGGCCGGTGTCCGTGACCGGGTCCGTGAGAGTCCGCGTGCGCATGGTCCTGGTCGTGGTCGTGGTGCGCGGGATGGCCGTGGTGACGGTGGCCGTGATCGTGCCGGTGTGCAGGCTCCGCGCCGGGACCCGAGACGGTGAAGCGGGCGCCGAGCAGGATGCCGTCGTTGTGCGGGTGCACCGCGCAGGCGATGCGGGCATCGACCGCCCGGATGCTGGCGCCGACCCCCTCCCGGTGCTCGGGGAAGGCGTCGAGCAGCGCGGCGGCGAACATGTCGCCGGCCACGCCGCCGAGCGCGTCGAGATGAATGTGCATCGTCTGTCGGTCGACCTGCCGCGGCTCACGAGGTCCCACAGATCGGCCGCGGCCGCCCCAAAGCAAGGTACGCCGGACGACCGATGCCGCGGCGTTTCGCCCGCCGCGCTCAGGCGAGCTGCAGGTAGGCCGGATCGAACAGCCCGCGCTCCGTCAGCCCGCCGAGGTCGTGGATCGTGAGGCGGCGGCCGCGCAGGGCGACGAGGCCGGAGGTGCGCAGCTCCTTGAGGGTGCGGTTGATGTGCACGCTCGTCTGGCCGAGGGCGTCGGCGAGGTCGGGCTGGGTCACCGGCATCGGGAGCGTGGTGGCGTCGGCGAGCCCGATCCGGTTGAGCCGCAGGTGCAGCTCGCAGAACAGGTGCGCCAGCCGCTCGATCGCCGAGCGGCGGCCGACGCTGGCGACCCACTCGCGATGGATCGCCGTGGTGGCGAGCATCTCCCGCCACAGGCATTCCTCGACCGCCGGACGGGTCCGGATGGCCTCGCCGATCTGCTCCGGCGTGATGCGGGCGACGGTGACCGGCGTGAGCGCCCCGATGGCGTGGTCCATGCGCGCCCGGCGGACCGCGAACGGATCGCACACATCGCCGGGCAGGAGCAGCGCGACGATCGCCCGCCGCCCGTCCGGGAACGGCTTGTAGCGGCAGGCCCAGCCGTCGAGGATGAGATGGGTGTGGTGCGGGTCGCCGTGCGGCCCTTCGATGTCCTGGCGGGCGGCGACGTGGCGGACATGCTGGCGCGCGAGCCCATCGAGGACCGCGCGGTCCTCGGGCGCGAGGCGGACATGCCGCGCCATCTTCCGCACGAACGGATTGTCCACGCCCGTCTCCGGTCAGAGGGCGGATGCGACGGCGGCGGGCAGGCGGGCTCGCCTCATGCCGCCTGCCCAGCGCCCGGACGGCGGCGCCCGGCGGCCGGGCCGRCCGCCGCGTCACGG
>NZ_JBFULS010000090.1:0-10642 GCF_054049775.1 Methylobacterium sp. P5_C11
GCTCCGACGATCCCCGCTGCGCCCGCGGCCCTGCCGGCGTCGGGAATGGCCGGCGGCCTTACTGGCTGCCCGGACCCTTCGCGAGGCCGGCCAGGGTGAACAGGTCCACCGACAGCTTGGCGCCGATCACGAAGGCGTCCGGGATCGGCTTCGGGCGGAACGGGAAGCGCGTCTGGTCCGGGTCGATCACGTATTGCAGGTTCGGCATCAGCCGCACCGCCGGGGTGAGCTGGATGCCGTAGCTCAGCTCGAGGATGGTCTGCAGGGATTCGACGTTCCGGGTGCCGAGCCCGAGCGCGCCGCGCGCCGCCCGGATGTTGGCCGTGCCCAGCGGCGAGAGCTTCTCCATGGCGAAGACGAAGCCGAGGGTGTCGTAAGGCCGGCCCGGGACGGTGCCGGTCAGCACGGCGCCGCCCTCCAAGAAGAAGTCCTGGGTCTGCCGGCCGCCGGTCCCGCCGATCGCGACGCCGAAGACCGACAGGCCCTGGACGCCGTTCGGATCCGGCCGCCACACCATCTGGTCGAAGCGGGCATAGACCGCCGAGCGTCCGAACCGGGTCAGCGGATCGAGGCCGCTGAAGACCTGGGCGCCGCCCCGCTGGTCAAATACGGGATCCTTGTAGTCCGATCGGTCGAAGACGACGCCGACGCTGTAGTTGCGCGGCAGCGGATCGTTGCCGAAATTGGTCGAGTAGCCGACCTCCACGGGCACCAGGACTCCGGTGGCCCCGTTGGTCGACCAGTCGATCCCGTTCCGGGTCGGCAGCTGGTCGCGGGGGTTCACCTCGTAGATGCCGGCATGCAGGAATACCGTGTCGTTGATCCAGGCCTTGGCATGGCCGCCCCAGGTCGCGATCGGCCAGTAGGTGAAGTTCGTCAGCTTGAAGATGGATTTCGGTGCGCCGCAGGTCGCGTTGTTCTGGAAGTTGCAGTAGAGCGGCGAGCCCAGGAAGTTGGGGTTTGCGAGAAGCCGGCCGACCTCGATGTCGAGCCGGTTGTCGAGCAACTTCTGCTCGTAGGACAGCAGGGTGAGATGCGCGGTCTGGCCGCCGCCGTAGATCTCCTGCACGCTGCCGTTGAAGCCGATGTCATCCTGCGCCAGGCTCCGGCCGTGGCGCTGGGTGACGACGGTGTGGACGGAGCCGCCGTCGATCCCGGCGAGGCGGCCGAGGTCGGCGTCGAGGCCGAACGCGACCTGGCCGGCATAGGCCGATCCCTGCCGGATGCCGCCGGACGGGTTGGCGGCGAACTCGCCCGTGTAGTTCAGGACCATGCTGATCCCGTTGCCGAGATCGAGGGTGCCCGGCGGCAGGCTGGGCGGCGCCGCGCTGCTGCCCTGCACGTCGAGACTGGCCGCGGCGCTGCTGGCGCCCGCGGCGCTCCGCGCCTCGCGGATGACCCGCCGCCGGGCGCGGTTCGCCCGGTACCGGGCCTTCTGCGCCGGCCTGGCCTTCGGTCCCGGATTCACCAGGGACGGTCCCCCGTCCGGCGCCGTCGCCGCGCCCTGCGCGGCCGCCGGGCGCGCGCCCGCCGTGACCGTCGCGGCGCAGAATGCGAGCGCCGCCCATCGCCAATGCTTATCCATGTGTGACTCCCCCTTAACCGCGCGGCCTTGCCTGGCTCTGTCGCGTTCGTGTCCCGCAGGCGCTCCCCCCGGTCAGTCCGTGAAGGCCTCCACCGTGCGGCGCTCGCCGCGCATGAAGGCGTCGGCGGCGTGGATCAGCGGATTCAGGTCGACGTCGCTGGCGCCGGAGCGGACCAGGGCGGCGAAACGGTCGTAGAGGCCGCGGTACTCCGCTTCGGGCGGGAGCGGCTGGTCGCGGCCGCCGATCGTCAGGGCGGCGCCGCCCCGCGACAGGTTCAGGGGGCCGTCGTCGGTCTCGATGCGGATGTCCCAGGTCTGCGGCCCGGTCTGGCGCCAGTCGAACCGGGCGCGGATCGGGGTGCCGGCGGCATCCGCGAAGTGCAGGTCTGCGGCGATCGGCGCCTGCCGGTTCTCCGGCACCGACAGGGTCGCGCCGGTCAGGAAGAAGGGCGGCAGGATGTGGGTGGCGATCGACAGGGCGTTGATCCCCGGATCGAACACGCCCATCCCGCCCGCGTCCCAGATCCAGTCCTGACCCGGATGCCAGTGGCGGACATCCTCCAGCCACGCGATCGCCACCGACCGGATCCGGCGGCCCGACAGCCAGCGGCGCGCGGGCTCCACCCCCGGCGCGGAGCGGGAGTGCCAGCTCGCGAACAGGCTCACGCCCCGGCTCCGCGCGGCCTCCCTGAGGAGCCCGACCTCGGCGAGCGTCGCCCCCGGGGGCTTCTCGAGGAAGACGTGGCGGCCCGCCGCGATCCCCGCCAGGGCCGCCGCGAACCGCGCCTGCGGCGGCTGGCACAGGGCGATGGCGTCGAGGTCGCCGTGCGCCGCCAGCATCGCCTCGAGGGTGGGGTAGCTCGGCACGCCGTCGAGGCCGCCGTGCCGGCTCGCCACCGCCACGAGGCTGTAATCCGGCGAGGCGGCGATGACCGGCAGATGCTGGTCGCGGGCGATCTTGCCGACGCCCACCAGCCCGATGCGGATCGGATTCGCCCTGAACGAGTCCGCCATGGTCAGAGCACCCGCACGGTCGTGTCGGCGGCCGGGGCCAGAGCCAGCGGGTTGCGCAGGGGCCGCGTGAACGGTGCGGCCTCGATCTCGAACACGTCGCCGGGCCGGGTCGCGACGCCGTCGCTGAACGACAGGGTCGCGGTCCCGAAGAAGTGGACGTGCACGTCGCCGGGGCGCCGGAACGTCGCGTACTTGAAGTGGTGCCGCTCCAGGTTGGCGATGCTGTGGGACATGTTGGCCTCCCCGGAGAGGAACGGCTTCTCCCAGAGCACGGCGCCGTCCCGCAGGATCCGGCTGGTCCCGCGCACGTCCGGCGGCAGCGCACCGAGCCACAGCTCCGGGCCGAGGGCCGCCGGGCGCAGCTTGGAATGGGCGAGCCACAGGTAGTTGCCGCGCTCGGTCACGTGGTCGGAGAACTCGTTCGCCAGGGTGAAGCCGAGGCGCACCGGCGCTCCGTCGGCATCGATCAGGTAGATCCCGGCGATCTCCGGCTCCTCGCCGCCGTCGCGGGCGAAGGCCGGCGAGACCAGCGGCTCGCCGGAGGCGACCAGGCAGGATCCGTCGCCCTTGTAGAACCATTCGGGCTGGACGCCGGCCTCGCCCGGCGCCGGCTTGCCGCCCTCGACGCCCATCCGGAACATCCGCATCGAATCGGGCGGCGCCGGGTCGGACGCCGCCGCGCGGTGCATCGCGTCGCGGCCCTCCGCCGAGCCGAGATGCGTCAGGCCGGTGCCGCTCAGCAGGAGATGGGCGGGATCCGGGTGGTCGACGGGCGGCAGGAGCCGGACGGCGTCGAGGTCGACGGGCGCGCCGAGCCCCGCCCGGTCCGCCGTCGCGGCCAGATCGTCCCCCGCTGCCAAGGCTCGGCGCGCCAGGGCGAGCACGCTGTCGACGCCGAGCACCTGCCGTGCCCGGCCGTCGGCGAGCAGCGCGACGCCCCGCTGCCCATCGGCAAAGCGGAATTGTAGGAGTGATCGTCCCATCCGTATCCTCCCGGGGACGACCACACAGGGGCGTCCTGAACGCGCGGCCGTCGAGGGTCGCGCGGCGGCCTGTCAGCGGCCGGGTTGCGGGTCGAGAACGCCGTCGATCCGGCGCGCGAGATGCCAGGGATTGTCCGGGCGCAGGGGCGGCGGCAGCAGCGCGTCGGGCAGGTCCTGGTAGCAGACCGGCCGGAAGAACCGCTCGATCGCCAGCGTTCCGACCGAACTGCTGCGGCCGTCCGAGGTCGCCGGGAACGGGCCGCCATGCACCATCGCGGGGGCGACCTCCACGCCGGTCGGCCAGCCGTTCGCCAGGACCCGTCCGGCCTTGCGGGCCAGCAGCGGCACGAGCCCGGCGGCGAGATGCTCGTCCGCCCGGTCGAGGTGCAGCGTCGCGGTGAGCTGGCCGCCGAGGGTTTCGAGGAGCCGGGCGATCTCCGCCATGTCGGCGGCGGCGACCAAGAGCGCCGCGGGGCCGAACATTTCCTCGGCGAGCGCCGGATCGGCTAGGATCCGGCCCGCCTCCGTGCGCAGCAGGCAGGCGGGGGCGCCCCCCGGCCCGGAAGCCGCCCCGCGCGCCGCGACCGTCACCCCCGGCCGGGCCGCCATCGCGGCGACGGCGCCCGCGAACCGGTCGCGGATGTCGGCGGTGAGCAGGGTGTGCGGCACGCTCTTCCGGATCGCCGCGCCGGCGGCCTCCGCGAAGGCGTCGAGGTCGGGGCCGGCGATCCCGATGAGCAGGCCCGGATTGGTGCAGAACTGCCCCGCTCCCAGCGTCAGCGACTGGACGAAGCCCGCCGCCAGGGATGCGTTCCGCGCCAGCAGGGCGCCGGGCAGGAGCAGGACCGGGTTGACCGCGCTCATCTCGGCGTAGACCGGGATCGGCTCGGGCCGGCCGGCTGCCACCCGAATCAGTGCGAGCCCGCCCGCCCGCGACCCGGTGAAGCCAACGGCCTTGATCCGCGGATCGGCGACCAGCGCGGCTCCGAGTGCCGTCGAAGGCCCCGGCAGGTAGGAGAATGTGCCCGCGGGCAGGTCGCAGGCGGTCACCGCCGCGCGCACGGCCTGCGCGACCATCTCCCCGGTCCCGGGATGGGCCGGGTGACCCTTGACCACCACCGGGCAGCCCGCCGCCAGGGCCGATGCGGTGTCGCCTCCCGCCACCGAGAAGGCCAGGGGGAAGTTGCTGGCGCCGAACACCGCCACCGGGCCGACGGAAACGTGGCGCCGGCGCAGATCCGGTCGAGGCAGCGGCTGTCGTTCGTGCTGCGCCGGATCGATCGTCGCCCGGATCCACGAGCCGGACCGGACGAGGTCCGCGAACAGGCGCAGCTGCCCGACCGTGCGGGCACGCTCGCCCTCCAGCCGGGGGCGGGGCAGGCCCGTCTCGGCCATCGCCCGATCGATGAGGGGCGCGCCGAGGTCGGCAAGGCCCTCGGCCACAGCTTCGAGAAAGCCTGCGCGTGTTTCTGGAGCCGATTCCGAGACTTGCGGGAACGCCGCCTCGGCCAGGGCGCAGGCGGCTTCGACCTCCGCCGGACCTGCGGCTGAGATCGCCGGCTCCAGGACCGCCCCGGTGGCGGGATCGACGGCCCGGAAGACCTCGGCGGTGATCACGTCGGCGGCGCCGACCAGGGCGCTGCCGCGGATCGTGACGGATCCTGGCGACTCATTACTCATACAATTAAGCTAGGGCAGTTCGTCTCCTGCGGCAAGCGCAGCCGTGATCCCCGCTGCTGGGTGTTCCTCTTTGCGCTCCTACAACTTCAGGATACGATCACGCCGATCCCGCCCCGATCCGGTGGCCCGGACCGGAGGTTGACGAGGTGAGGCAGGATCGCGGTCTGGAGAACGTCACGCTGCCCCTCGCCTCGGGGTCGCGCCGCATCCACGGCTCGGTCGCCCGCGATCTGGGGGCCGCAATCCTCGGTGGCCGCTACGCGCCCGGGGACGTGCTGCCCGGCGAGATCGAATTCTCTGAGAAATTGAATGTCTCGCGCACCGCCTATCGCGAGGCGATCCGCATCCTGAGCGCCAAGGGGCTCGTCGAGAGCCGTCCGCGCACCGGCACCCGCGTGAGCCAGCGCAGCCGCTGGAACCTGCTCGACCCCGACATCCTGGCGTGGGCCTTCGAGTCGGAGCCGAGCGAGGCGTTCATCCGCGACCTGTTCGAGTTGCGGATGATCGTCGAGCCGGCGGCGGCGGCCCTCGCGGCCGAGCGGCGCTCGGGCCTGGACATCGCCCGGATGGGCCACGCCCTGGAGGAGATGGGCCGCCACGGCCTCGCTACCGAGGCGGGGCGGGCCGCCGACCAGGCCTTCCACAACACGATCCTGGAATCGGCCCGCAACGGGGCGCTGATGGCCCTGTCGAGCTCCATCGCCGCCGCGGTCACCTGGACGACGATCTTCAAGCATCGCCGCCAGGTCCTGCCCCGGGACCCGATGCCGGATCACCGCGCCCTCTACGAGGCGATCGTGGCGGGAGACCCGGCCGCCGCCCGCGCGACGATGACCGAGCTGGTCCGCCTCGCCCTCGCCGACACCGAGCTGGCGATGCGCCCCTGAGGGCGCCGCCGGCCCGGGCGCCGGCCTCAGTGGTTGTCGCGCGGCACGCCCCGCGTCTGCGCGATGCGCTGGAACGCTTCCGCCCCCTCCAGGAGGGCGCCGGTATGCATCTGCCCCACGGCGGCGCGCTGCATCGCCTGCCAGGGCGTCTGCGAGGCCGGATAGGCGTAGCCGCCCGCGGCCTCCAGATCGCTGCGGCGGCGGGCGATCTCGTCCGCACCGACCAGCATGTCGGCGGTGCCGCGGCGCAGGTCGATCCGCACCCGGTCGCCGGTGCGCAGGAGGGCAAGGCCGCCGCCGGCCGCCGCCTCGGGCGAGGCGTTGAGGATCGACGGCGAGCCCGAGGTCCCGGACTGGCGCCCGTCGCCCAGGCAGGGCAGCGCGTGCACGCCGGCCCGGATCAGCTGCGCGGGCGGGCGCATGTTCACCACCTCGGCGGCCCCGGGATAGCCGATCGGCCCGGCCCCGCGCATGATCAGGATGGTCTCCGCGGTGGTGCCGAGGCCCGGGTCGTCGATCCGGGCGTGGTAATCCTCCGGCCCGTCGAAGACCACGACGGGACCCTCGAAGGCGTCGGGATCCTCCGGGTTCGACAGGTAGCGGGCGCGGAACGCGTCGTCGATGACGCTGGTCTTCATCACCGCGGCGTCGAACAGGTTGCCGCGCAGGACCAGGAATCCGGCGGCCTCCTTGAGCGGCCGGTCGATCGGCCGGATCACGTCCTCGTCCTCGATCACGGCGCCGCGGCAGTTCTCGCCGAGGGTGCGGCCGTTCACCGTGCGCGCGTCCTCGCGGATCAGGTTGCGGCGCATGAGCTGCGCCACCACCGCCGGGAGGCTGCCGGCGCGGTAGTAATCCTCGCCGAGATAGGTGCCCGCCGGCTGCAGGTTGACGAGGAGCGGCACGTCGAGCCCGTGGGTCTGCCAGTCCGTGATGTCGAGATCGACCCCCATGTGCCGGGCGATCGCCGCCAGGTGGACCGGTGCGTTGGTCGAGCCGCCGATCGCGGAGTTGACCGCGATGGCGTTGAGGAAGGCGTCGCGGGTCAGGATGTCGGAGGGCTTCAGATCCTCCGCGACCATCGCGACGATGCGCTTGCCGGTCTGGTAGGCCACCTCCTGCCGGTCGCGGTAGGGCGCCGGGATCGCCGCCGAGCCGGGCAGCATCATGCCGAGCGCCTCGGCGAGGGTGTTCATCGTGGTGGCGGTGCCCATCGTGTTGCAGAAGCCCGTGGAGGGCGCCGACGAGGTCACCAGCTTGATGAAGCCGTCATGGTCGATCTCACCGGCCGCCAGCATCGCGCGGGCCTTCCAGACGATCGTGCCGGAACCCGTGCGCTGGCCCTTGAACCAGCCGTTGAGCATCGGCCCCACCGACAGGGCGATGGCCGGGATGTTCACGGTGGCGGCCGCCATCAGGCAGGCCGGGGTGGTCTTGTCGCAGCCCGTGGTCAGCACCACCCCGTCGAGGGGGTAGCCGTAGAGCAGTTCCACGAGGCCGAGATAGGCGAGGTTGCGGTCGAGGCCCGCGGTCGGCCGCTTGCCGGTCTCCTGGATCGGGTGGACGGGGAATTCCAGGACGATCCCGCCCGCCTCGCGGATGCCCTCGCGGATCCGCTCCGCGAGGACGAGGTGGTGGCGATTGCACGGGGACAGGTCCGAGCCGGTCTGGGCGATGCCGATGATCGGCCTGCCCGAGCGGAGCTCCTCCAGGCTGAGGCCGAAGTTCAGGTAGCGCTCCAGGTAGAGCGCCGTCATGTCGATATTGTCGGAGTTGTCGAACCACGAGCGGGAGCGCAGGGGCCGTGCAATCGGTCGGTCGGTCATTTCTGGGTCCGGTGGGCGGGGCTGGTCGAGAACCGGTAGGCGATCACGTTCCGGTAGGTCTTGCCGGGGTCGAGCCGGGCCGAGCCGAAGGCCGGCTGGTTCGGCGTGTCGGGGAAGAGCTCCGGCTCCAGCGCCAGGGCGTCCGACTGCCGGTAGGCGAGGCCGGATTTACCCACGACGGTCGCGTTGAGGAAGTTGCCGGCGTAGAACTGGATGCCTGGCTGGTTGCTCGCCACGTCGAGGACGCGGCCCGAACCCGGATCCTCGACCCGCGCCACGGGGTGCGGCTCGGCCGTGGGCGCGTCGGTCACGACCCAGTTGTGGTCGTAGCCGCGCCCGCGCACGATCTGCGCGTCCCGCCCGTCGCGGATGCGCGCGCCGATCACCGTGGGCTTGCGGAAGTCGAAGGGCGTGCCGGCCACCGGCAGGTGCGCCCCGGTCGGGATCAGGGTGGCGTCGACCGGCGTGAAGCGCTCCGCCGGTATGGTCAGGGTCTGGTCCAGGATCGAGCGGCCCGAGCCCTCGCCCGCGAGGTTGAAGAAGCTGTGGTTGGTCAGGTTGACGATCGTCGGCTTGTCGGTGGTCGCCTCGTAGGTGACCGTGAGCGTGTTCGTGTCGTCCAGCGTGTAGGTGGCGGTCGCCGTCAGGGTGCCGGGATAGCCCTCCTCGCCGTCCGGGCTGACGTAGCGGAGGGTGACCGACGGGGCCGCGCCGCCCTGGACCGCGGTGATCGTCCAGAGCCGCTTGTCGAAGCCGGCCGTGCCGCCGTGCAGGGCGTTCGGGCCGTCGTTGGTGGCCAGCGTGTAGGTCTGTCCGTCGAGGGTGAAGCGCCCGGCGCGGATGCGGTTGGCGTAGCGCCCGACGCTCACGCCGAAATAGGAGCCCTTGGCCAGGTAGGAGGCCAGATCGTCGTAGCCGAGCACCACGTCCGCGGCCTTGCCGGACCGGTCCGGCACGTCGAGCCTCCGCAGGAGCGCCCCCCACGACAGGATCCTGGCCGTGAGGCCCTTGCCGTTCGTCAGCGTCACCTCCTCGACCGTCCGGCCGTCCGGCAGCGTGCCGAACACCGTCCGGGTCGGCTCGGCCGCCCGGGCGGGAGCCGGGCTCAGGCCCGGGACCGCCGCGGAGGCGCACAGCGCCAGGGTTCCCACTCCACGCATCGCGTCCTCCCCCTCGTGATTCCGCCCGCCGCACCGGTCCTGCGCCGGCCCGCGACGGGCGCGCGGTTGACGACCGCGAATCCGGTATATACTCAGACAAATCAAAGGGACAACACGGGACCCCGGCAAGGCGGCTCGAAAAGCGGAGGACAACGCCGGATGGCAGGACCGATCGCGACCGTCGGGACGGCGGCGCCCCGGCCGGGGCCGGAGGCCGCGCGCGGCCGGGGCGGCTACCGCCCGGCCCTGTCGCTGCTGGCGAGCCTGTTCTTCATGTGGGGCTTCATCACGGTCATCAACAACACGCTGCTGCCGCACCTGCGCAGCGTGTTCGACCTCGACTACACCCAGACCACGCTGATCGAGTCGGTCTGGTTCATCGCCTATTTCGTGGCCTCGATCCCGGCGGCGAAGCTGATCGCGCGGGTCGGCTACCAGCGCGCCCTGGTGACGGGGCTCTGCATCATGGCGCTGGGCACCCTCGGGATGATCCTGGCCTCCCACCGGGTCTCGTACGCGGTCACGCTCGCGGCCCTGTTCGTGATCGCCAGCGGCATCACCCTGCTGCAGGTCGCCGCGAACCCCTACGTGGCGGTGGTCGGCCCGGCGGAGAGCGCCCCGGCGCGGCTCAACCTCGTGCAGGCGTTCAACGCCCTCGGGACCACCCTGGCGCCGCTGTTCGGCGGCACCCTGATCCTCGGCCGCTCCGCCTCGGGCAACGCCGCCGCCGGCACCGTCCTGACCCCGGCCGAGCGCTTGGCCGACGCGCAGTCGGTTCAGCTGCCCTACCTGATCGTGGCGGTGGTGCTCGTCGTCCTCGCCGTGGTCATCGCCCGCTTCCCGCTGCCCGCCATGACCGGCGCCGGCGGCGCGACCGCCCGGGGCGCCGAGGCCGCGCGCGCCGGCCTGTCGCTCCGGCGCCACCGCAACCTCGTGCTCGGCGTGCCGGCGATCTTCATCTACCTGATCGCCGAGATCGGGGTGTCGAACCTGTTCATCAACTTCGTCTCGGAGCCCGAGATCGGCGACCTGACCCACGCCCAGGCGTCGCGCTACCTGTTCCTGCTCTGGGGCGGCATGATGGTCGGGCGCTTCGGCGGCAGCTACCTGATGCAGCGGCGCTCGGCCGAGACCGTGCTGGCCGGCGCGGCGGTCGGCGCCTGCGCGGTGATGCTGGTGGCGACCTTCGCGACCGGCCACCTCGCCCTGTGGGCGCTGATCTCGGTCGGCCTGTTCCACGCGATCATGTTCCCGACGATCTTCACCTTGGGGATCCGCGGCCTCGGTCCGCTCACCGAGGAGGGGGCCGGGCTGCTGATCATGGCGATCGCGGGCGGCTCGCTGGTGGTGGTGCAGGGCTGGGCGGCGGACCGGTTCGGCCTGCAGCGCTCCTTCCTGATCACCGCCGCCTGCGAACTCTACGTCCTGTTCTACGCCCTCTGGGGCTGCCGGACCGCCGCTGCCGCGCCGCGGCCGGCGGGCGCCTGAGCGGCGGCCGGACGGGGGA